>CAZBUA010000046.1:0-6429 GCA_964494975.1 uncultured Muribaculaceae bacterium | reverse complement strand
GAGCAGTTCGGTAGCTCGTCGGGCTCATAACCCGAAGGTCGTAGGTTCAAATCCTACTCCCGCAACCAAGATAATTACGTTTAAGTTTAACTTAAACGTTTTTTTTAATCTTATATTTATGTATGAATATATTATAATAGGAGGCTAACATATTGATAAGAGTTATATATGTAAAAGATGATTTTACAATTAAAAAACTAAACGTAATTATGCATATGATTCTTTTAGAGAACGTACTTCGTAAGTTAGACAAATATTATGATGTTAAAATCGTTAGAAAAGAAAGATATGGTGATTTTGATACTAGTTACAAGAAAACAGGCAAGGTTATTAACATAGTTTCAAAAGATAAGATAGAAGTAGAAGGATATTATCAATCAAATGATCCTGTATACAAAACCACATATGATGAATATACTCCGGTTGGAATATCAAAGATTTTAAGAGACATATTCATAACTACTAACGTTAATAAGTTAAGTGGTTTAATAAAACAATTATATGATTATGCTGCAACTGACGAAGAGGCTATTTTGTTAGATGAAGCTAAATGCTGTTTTAGCTTCATAGAAATAACTAAAAAAAGTGATTTTAAAACCAAGCTATTAAATTATGAATACGGATTAAACGTTAATGATGTGGATATGAAGTATGTAGAAGATAACACACCTAGTAAGATAAATAATTATCCTTATATAAAAACTTTATTAAAATAATAAAAAAAGATTTAATAATTTATTATTAAATCTTTATTGTATCTATTAAAAACTCTTGATTTGGTTTTTTATCTTCTAAGAGTAGCGAATCACATATTTTTATTGAATCCTCATCATAGAATTCCCCATAATTTTTTTTGTAAATATCATTTCTAACTCTAAAAAAACCATTACTACTAGTATTTAATATTGAAAAAGTAAGATAATTAAACATTGCTATGTCTAATTCTTCACAAGTTCCAAACTTCCTTATAAATTCTTCTGCATAATCAAAGCATAACTTTCTAATTGTTCTATAATTTTTATATGAGCAATTATCAAAATCAATAACACCCACGTTTCCATCGCTATCATACATTAGGTTTGCATAGTGAATATCCGCATGAATTATTCCAAGAGCTTGCATCTTTAATATTTTATTCTTAGCATTTTTTAATACTTTAATTTTCTTACTTTGTTTTTCTTGATCTAAATTAATGATTGTTTTTCCCTCAAACTTTTTAGCTAAATAACATGTTGGCTTACCATTATCGGTAATTAATATTTTTGGAACACATAATCCTTCTTCACTAATGCTTGATAAATTATCTATTTTTTTACAAAAACTTCTTGAGAAAGTATTGTCATCAACATATCTTTTACACATATAATTTTCATTATTAATAACACATTCTTGAATTATTGATAGTCCAGACTCTATTTTTGCATCTTCTAAATTTAATTCTTTGATGCTTATTTGCTCCATGTAAGTGCACCCCTTTTTTAATAATAGATATTATAACATTAAATTTTTATAAAACAAGTGATTTTTTTCCTTGACAAAGAAAGTTAATAATTATATAATTGATTTGTATTTCTTTGAGAGATACGTAAATTGTGCTTCAATAGCTCAGTTGGTAGAGCATCCGGCTGTTAACCGGCAGGTCGTAGGTCCGAGTCCTACTTGAAGCGCCATTTGAAATTAAAGCAACCATTTGGTTGCTTTTTTTGTTGTCTTGTGATATATTATCGGACCAAGGAGTGCCGGTTATGTCTAATTATGTATTTCAAGATAAAGATAAACTAGATCAATATAAAAATGATAATGGGTTTAAAGCTAAACTATTAGGCGGGGAAGCAATGGTTTATTTTAATAATGATACTGTTTTTAAAGAGTTTCTAAAAGCACCTAGTGTTAATGACCCAATAATAAAGACACAAAAAGCTATGAAAAAACTTGGTTTGGATTTTTATTCATACTTTAATGATTATTATATTATTGATGATAAAGTTGTAGCGGGTTCCAGACCATATTTTGATGGGAAGGACATAAGTAAAAGTTTTTATAAAACTTCTTTTGATGACATAATAGATTTTGTAACTGATGCCATATTTGATACCCAATTACTTAGTGATAAAAAAATAATTGTTAAGGATGCTAGATTGTTTAACATCCTTAGTAATAATGAAGGATGCAAGTTTATTGATACAACAAAATTTAAGCTTAGAAAGTTTGATAATACATTAAATGATGATGATAGTACTTATGATGTTAATATGTATAGAATACAAGAAGCTTTTAAAGAGGCAATATTTAATTATGATTTATATACTTTACAAATTAAAATGGCCCTTTTGAAAAATCTTGATATTTTAGAAATTTTAGCAGAAGATGATTCATTACCAGAATTTATTGATGAATCCAGAAATAAAATATGTAATTTTTTTGATAAAGATATAACAAATATTTATGAAGCATCAGAAGAATTAAAGAAAACTAATAAAAAAATTGTATTTTAATTAAAATGTGATATAATATTAATGCATATAAAGGCAAAGAAAAGGAAAAGTAGTTAAAAAGCACTTATAAGAGAGTTGATGATGGTGGAATATCAACAAGTGATATTAATGAAAGAACACCTTGGAGCTTCTTACCGAAATAATAGTAGGCTAAGACGGATAATAACCCGTTAAAATATTTAAAGTGACTATTACATAATAATAGTAAGCTGGGTGGTACCACGGATATAAACAACTATTCGTCCCTTTATAGGGATTGATAGTTGTTTTTTTAATACCTTAAGGGGGAAATGTTCCAGTGTTCATAGATGGTGATTTTGCAGAAAAGAAAATAAGAAGATTTGTAAAGGAAAGGAATTTATAATATGAATAAGTACAGAACAAATACGTGTGGTGAATTAACCATAAAAAATTTAGAAAAGAAAGTTACCTTATCAGGATTTGTATCAACAATAAGAGATCATGGTGGGGTTATGTTTATTGATTTAAGAGATCATTACGGAGTAACTCAGGTAGTGGTACATGATGATGCTTTGTTAAAAGGAGTAACTAAGGAAACAGTCATTAAAGTAACTGGTGTTGTTGTTAAAAGAGACGAAGATACTGTTAATAAAAAACTTACAACTGGAGAAGTTGAGGTTGTAGCAGAAACTCTTGAGTTGTTATCAGATACTGCAAAGGCATTACCATTTGAAATTGATGAATCTACTAAAGTATCAGAAGATGTTAGATTAAAATATAGATTTTTAGACTTAAGAAATCCGGAGGTTCATGATCATATTATACTTAGATCAAAAGCTTTTAATTATTTAAGAAATAAAATGATGGAATTGGGCTTCTTAGAAGTAACAACACCAATTATTACTTCATCATCTCCTGAGGGTGCTAGAGACTTTATTATTCCTTCAAGAAAGCATAAAGGAAAGTTTTATGCACTACCTCAAGCACCACAACAATTTAAACAGTTGTTAATGGCTTCAGGTTTTGATAGATATTTTCAGTTGGCTCCTTGTTTTAGGGATGAAGATGGAAGAGCAGATAGATTAGTTGGAGAGTTTTATCAATTAGACATGGAAATGGCTTTTGCTGATCAAGAAGATATAATGGCCGTAGCTGAGGAGGTTTATCCAGCTTTCTTTAGAGACTTTGGTAAAAGAAAAGTAACTGAAGGACATTTTAGAAGGATTCCTTATAATGAATCAATGCTAAAATACGGAACTGACAAACCAGATTTAACTAACCCTTTAGAGATTATTGATGTTAGTGAAGTGTTTAAAGAAACAGAGTTTAAACCTTTTAAAGATGCTATTATTAGAGCTATTAAAGTAGATGATTTAGCTTCTAAACCTAATAGTTGGTTTAATGAGGTTGTTGATTATGCTAAATCAATAGACATGCCTGGTATTGGGTATATTAGTGTTATGGAAGATGAGTCATTAAAAGGCCCTATTGATAAGTTCTTAACAGAAGAAGATAGAAAAGCTTTATTTGAAAAGGCTGATTTAAAAGTTGGCAGCGTGTTATTCTTTATCGCTGATAAAAGAAAGGATGTTGTTGCTAAAAACGCTGGTTTAATAAGAATTGAGTTAGGTAAAAAAACAGGCTTGACTGATAATTCAAAATTTGAATTTTGTTTTGTTACTGACATGCCTATGTATGAAATTAGTGAAATAACTGGTAAGTTAGACTTTATGCATAATCCGTTTAGTATGCCAAGAGGCGGTATGGAGGCTTTGGAAAAAGAAGAACCTTTAACCATTTATGCTGATCAATTTGACGTTGTATGTAATGGTGTTGAACTTGTTTCTGGTGCCGTTAGAAATAACAGACCTGAAGTCTTATTAAAGGCTTTTGAAATAGCAGGTTATACTGAAGAGGATATTAAGAAGAAGTTTAGTGCTCTTTATACAGCTTTTAAATATGGATGCCCTCCTCATGTTGGAATGGCACTTGGTGTTGAAAGAGCTCTTATGATGGTTACTGAAGAAGATAACGTAAGAGAGATGGTAGCGTTCCCATTGAATCAAAATGGAGAAGATATTCTTACTGGTACTCCAAATGAAGTAACTGAATTACAACTTAGAGAAACTCATATAAAATTAAGATAGGAGAGATAATATGCAAAAAATAACTAAAGATAACATACAGGATTATGCATTAAAACTTATGTTTAAAATTAAAGATGAAGAATTTGATTCTTTTGAAAAAGAGTTTGAAACAATATTAAAGCATATGGATCTTATTACTAAGATAGATGGTATAGAAGATGTTGAACCAATGACTTTTCCGTTTAAGAATAAATCGGTTAAGATGAGAAAGGATGAAGCAACTTCTACTCTTACTACTGATGATGCGGTTTCAAATGCTCATGAGACTATTTATGATGAAGTAAAGGTTCCTAGAATAGTAGGAGGTGCTGAGTAATGAGCTATTTAGATAATAGTATTAAGGATATTCATGAAGCCTTAATAGATGGTAAGGTAACAAGTACTGAGTTAACTAAAGAAGCTTTAGAAAGAGCTCATAAGTACCAGGAAGAATTAAATAGTTTTGTAACTATTTGTGATGATGTAAAAGATAATAAGGTAACTGATAATGTTTTATCAGGTATTCCTTGTGCTATAAAAGACAACTTTTCAACAAACGGAATACTTACTACGGCATCTTCTAATATTTTATCTGATTACGTTCCAGTATTTGATGCCACTGCTGTTACTAAATTAAAAGCAGCTAACATGGTAATGATAGGTAAGACGGTACTAGATGAACTTGCTATGGGTGGAACTGGTACTACTGGTCATACTGGTATTGTTAGAAACCCTTGGGATTCAAAAAGGATGATAGGTGGTTCTTCAGCAGGATCTGCAGCGTCAGTAGCAAGGGGAATAGTTCCTTATGCATTAGGATCTGATACTGGTGATTCAATTCGTAAACCTGCTGGATATGGTGGTGTTGTAGGTTATAAACCAACTTATGGATTGGTATCTCGTTGGGGACTTTTTGCTTTTGCTTCCTCACTAGATCACGTAGGATGTTTTGCAAAGAGTACGCTTGATGCGGCTTATGTTATAAATCAAATTAAAGGACAAGACGGACGTGATATGACTTGCTTTGATTCAGGTGATATTGATCTTGTAAAAGACATAGATAAAGACGTAACTGGTAAGAAACTATTCTACATAAAAGAGATAGTAGACCAAATGAAAGACGATAAAGACTATTATGATAATTTCTTACAAGTTATTAATTATGCTAAGGAATTAGGAATGGAAGTAACCGAAGAGAGTGTTGATATAAAGGTGTTAAACGCTATTTATCCATCTTATATGGCAATATCTTGTGCGGAAGCAACTAGTAATAATTCTAATTTAACTGGTATTCCTTTTGGTAATAGAAAAGAAGGAAGTACTCCAGATGAAGTTATGATAAATACTAGGACTGAAGGTTTTTCTGAGCTTATAAGAAGAAGATTTGTAATTGGTTCATTTATATTACAAAAAGAAAATCAAGATAAGCTATTCTTAAACGCTCAAAGAATAAGAAGATTAATCGTTGATAAGATGACTTCATTATTTGAAAAGTATGATGGATGTATAATGCCTAACGCTGGTTCTGTTGCTCCTTTATTTGATGAAGAAATAGACAGATTATCAGAAAAGTATTTATTATTAGAAAACCATTTAGCAATCGCTAATTTTGGAGGCTTTCCATCAATTACCATTCCGTCTGGATTAATTAATAATATGCCAGTAGCTATTAACATAACTGGTCCTATTAAAGAGGATGCTAGCGTGTTTAATATGGCTTATAAATTAGAAGGTAAGATAGGTTTTACTCCGTTATCAGTAAAGGAGGAAAAATAATATGTATAAAGTAACTATTGGACTTGAGGTCCACTGTGAATTACAATCAAATTCAAAGGTGTTTTCTCCTG
>CAZBUA010000045.1:0-6594 GCA_964494975.1 uncultured Muribaculaceae bacterium | reverse complement strand
TAGCTGAATTAATATCAGATATATTAACTGATGAAGGTTATGAAACAACTATTAAGACTACTGGAACTGCTGCTATTGAAGCGGTTAAAGATAATGAATATAATCTTATTTTGTTAGATGTTATGATGCCAGATATGTCCGGTACTGAGGTTTGTGCTTCAATAAGAAATCATACTAAGAGCCCAATAATATTTGTTACTGCTAAGGTACAATTAGTGGACAAACTGGTTGGTTTTGAGGTAGGAGCGGATGATTACATAACAAAACCCTTTATTAATGAAGAATTATTAGCGAGGGTTAAGGCTCACTTACGTAGGGAAGAAAGAAGCGATGTTTTAACAAACCATAAAATTATAACAATAGGTGATGTTAAAATAGATAAAGAAAGATTTGAAGTATATAAGAATAATAAACAAGTAATGTTATCTACTAGGGAGTTTGAACTTTTAGCATATTTAATGGAAAATGCCGGAATGATGCTTTCTAAAGAACAAATATATCAAAGTGTATGGAAAAATAATTATGGAGATTTAGGAACGGTAGCGGTTAATATTAAGAGTTTAAGAAACAAACTAGATAAAGATGAAAACTATATTAAAACAATATGGGGAATGGGATATAAATTTGTTAAGGTGCAATAATGAAGAATAAAAAAATAAAGATAAATTATATATACTTAACAATAGCAATAACATTATCATTTTAACATAACCAGTCGTTTAGCAAACGATGTTGATTTAACTAGAAAGATTAATCAACAAGCCCTAGATGAAATAACTGAAAATTTATACTATGATGATTTTAATGTTTCCCTTAACATTATTAAAAAATATGTTAAAACTCATAATAGTTATATATGTATAAAAGATGCTGAAGGTAACATAATATATGAAAATAGAAAGCAACAAAATAAGGGTGTTTTAACTACTAAGATAGTTAGAATAAATAATTTTGAATACGTAATTACGTATACTTCTAACAATAATACTCCTGGTTCTAAGATAATAAGAGATTTTATTTTAAATGAGATAATAATTGTATCCATATTTATAGTAATAATATTTATTTTAGGATCTAAATACTACGTTGGACCTTTTGATACTTTAATGGAAGACATTAATAATTATAAATATGGTAAAAGACCATATAAAAGAAAACTACCAGGTAAGATAGGGGAATTACATACTACCTTTGTAGATACGGTTGATACTCTAGAAGAGGAAAAGGATTATAAAAATCAAATATTAGCATCAATATCACATGATATTAAGAATCCATTAACCTCAATTATGGGGTATGCTGACAGGCTTAAAAATAATGATTTATCAGCAGATAAACAAAAAGAATATGTAGATAAAATATATAATAAATCAGTATTAATAAAGGCCATGCTTGAAGACTTTGATGATTATCAAAGTATAAATATAAGAGAAAGATTAAATAGAAAGAAAGCTACCATTAAAGAGCTTTCTAATGATTTAAAAAACGAGTTTGAAGAGGATTTAAAAGATAGGAACATAATTCTTAATATGACTTCAGATTGTGAAGATAAATATATTGATATAGATATTATTAGGTTAAGAAGATTATATGGAAATATTATTAATAATAGTATTAGACAGTTTAATAATAAACCCGGTGTTATTAACATAACTACAAAGAAGGGTAAGAATAAACTTACTTGTACCGTTTCTGATAACGCTGGAGGTATAAAGGATGAACTTGTTTTAAAACAAATATTTGAACCATTATACACGACTGATCCTACAAGAAAAATATCTGGTTTAAGTCTTGCTATATGCAAAGAAATAGTAACTGCTCATGATGGAAGTATTAGCGCTAAAAATAATGATATTGGTGGGTTGAGTATCATAATTACAATATATAATCTTAATAATTTTTAATAATTTATATATAGTTTTTTAATACTTATATTGTAAAATTAAGTTGTAGTTAGAAATAGTGGATGACTAACTACTAACTTATACACTCAAAAAACACTACTTACTCCTTTATACCACTAATAATAAAAGACTCAAATATTTGAGTCTTTTTGTTTTTCCTTAAGTTTATTAGCTTCTTTATATAATTTATCAGCATTGATTTTACTAACCGTTTTATAGCTATAAATCTTTTTATATATGGCAATTGATACAATAATGGTATTTCTTACTAAAAATTGATTATCTTCTTCTACTAAATCTAGGTTTCTAGATATAAACCTAACTAATTTTAAAAACTTAGCAGCAATCTTATCAGAAGCACATCTGTTGTTAATAGCTTCCACGCCCTCATAATACATATTAAATAACTTATCATTAAAATCTTTACTAGTCATAATAACTCCTTACAAACGTATTATAAGCTATGACAAGCTATAAGTCAATTACAAAATCTTTCTTTTAATACTATCTATTCCACCTTTTTCTAATCTTGATACTTGAGCTTGACTAATACCAATTTCATCAGCGATTTCCATTTGTGTTTTACCAATTAAAAATCTTTCAGTAATTATCATTCTTTCTTTATCTTTTAAATCATTAATAGCGCCATTTAGAGATATTAATGCATCCCAGCTAGAACTTTGTTTTTTATTAGATTCAAGTTGGTCTTCTAAATATATGGTATCACCACCATCATTATATATTGGTTCTGACATACTAACCGGATCTTTCATTGCATCTATTGCAATAATAATATCTATTTCTGAAACCCCCAGTTCTTTAGCAAATTCTTCATTGGTAAGTTCCTTACCATGTATCATAAAATATTCTTCTTTTAACTTTAATATCTTATATGCTAAATCCTTAATACTTCTAGATATTCTAACGTTACTATTATCTCTTAAATATCGTCTAATTTCACCTAATATTAATGGTACTGCATACGTAGAAAACCTAACGTCATGACTTAAATCAAAATTATCTATGGCCTTCATTAATCCAATGCATCCAATCTGAAATAGGTCATCCATGTTGTCAACCCTGTTTTGATACCTTCTAAGTATTGATAATATCAACTTAAGATTACCTTCAGCTAACTCATCTCTTACTTTGCTATTACCTTCTTTTAGTTCTTTAAAAAGCTTTATCATCTCATCATTAGTTAATACTTTTATATCACTAGTGTTTATTCCCGTAATCTCTACTTTATGTCTTGCCAAAATGTTCACCCTTTCTTCTATATAATGGGTGTTTTTTCATACTTGTATTCATATAATTAAACAGGTGATATTATGAGACTATCTGATTTACAAAATAAGGATGTGGTGGATGTTCTAACTGGAGAACGCATGGGCAACGTTATAGATGTTGAGATATCTTCTGATTCTGGAAACATTACTAAACTAATAATTTATGATAAGAAAGGCTTTGTAAACATGCTAAGGGGTGGGCAAGAAGTGTCAATATCATGGCAACAAATTAAAAAAATTGGCACTGATGTTATTTTAATTGACAAAAATATATAATTATATGCTATACTTAATAATAGAGGAGGAGTAAAATGACACCAGATTATTATGGATACACCTATGATTATTCAGATACTGCCGCTACAGGCCTTGGAGTTGGTATGATAATATTTTTTATAATATTAGGAATACTATGCTTAGGATTTGCAATTTTTGAACTTGTAGCAGCTATAAAAATGTATAAGAAAGCAGGTAAACCTGGATGGGCAGTAATCGTACCAGTATATAACATGATCGTGTTATATGATATCATTGGTTATAAATGGTATTACATATTTATTACCGTTTTAGGTGGAATACCCGTTGTAGGACAATTAATACTAATATTATTTGGAATAACAAGTAATATTAAACTATCTAAATCATTTGGTCAATCTACTGGTTTTGGTATTGGTTTATGGCTAGTAGGATTTATCTTTGTACCAATGATTGCGTTTAATAAAGATATTAAGTATGTTGGTCAAAGTGTAAAAGGCGACATTGACTTTAACGACTTATTCTAAAAAGACTTACAAAGTCTTTTTTTAATTAATAATATTTTTATTATTTATGATATAATATTTTAGGAGGATAACATGAAGGATAAAAGAAAATATTTGTTACTTACTTTTGTATTAGAATTAATATTTATAATAATGATGTTAATATATTATGTTTTTTTTGCAAAAAACATTAGGATATCAGGTGCAGAAATAATATTTTTACTAATAAGTTTTTACTTAAACATATTATTATATAAAGAATCTAAAATGAGTATAGAAGATATTAAAAAAGATAAAAAGAAATTAATATTAATTGGTATATGGATGCTTTTTTATCCATTCTTTACAGGCGTTTTATGTTTGTATTTTGTTTCACAATTAAATAAGAAAGAGGTTATCTTACCAACTATTAAAGATGAAAATAAAGATACCAAAACCTATATTAAGAGTATTATTTTAATTATTGTTTTATTATTTACATCATTAATATATCCAAGGTTAAATATAGCTAAGCACGTATCTGAATACATAATATATGCAGTAATTACCATCTTGGTTATAGCTTTTAATTATAAAGAATTAATATCTAACTTTATTATTTTTAAAAACAATCTTAAAAAATACGTTCCGTTTATATTAAAAAGATACTTACTTATGATTGCTTTAATGGCCGCTGCCAGTGTGCCTATAATATTATTTAATAATGCTAAAGTGTCTTCTAATCAAGATATTATTAATAATATGTTTACTAAGATACCAATACTAATGCTTGTTTTATCTACTTTATACGCACCGTTTGTTGAGGAAAATATATTTAGGCTATCTTTATCTAAATTGTTTAATAATAAAACCGTATTTATAATAGTAAGTGGTGTTTTATTTGGAATAATGCACATGATAACCAAAATGACATCAGCTGTTGATATATTGTATATATTTCAATATTCAGTACTTGGTATGTCTTTAGCTAAAGCATATAAGGATACTAATAATATATACGTACCAATGTCAATGCATTTTATTCAAAACCTTTTAGCGGCAATTATTATTTTGATTATGTATTAATAAGGAGAACATATGAATAAGAAAATTAGATCAATATTATTTATTACTATAATTGGTTTTGTTATTGATCAAATAATAAAATTAATAGTGGTAAAATACTTAACTAGTGTAGTTTTAATACCAAACGTTTTAGGATTATACTACGCAGAGAATACGGGCGTTGCTTTTAGTATGTTTAGTGGTGGTAGAATGTTTATTATATTAGTATCTATTTTATTATTAATATTACTTCTTTATATAGCTAACAAAGATTATATTAAAAAAACTAAATATTGTGTTATGGAAAACTTATCTTACGGTTTCTTATTTGGAGGTATTCTTGGTAACTTGTTTGACCGTATTATAAGAGGCGTGGTTATTGATTATGTAGGTGTTAATATATTTGGATATAACTTCCCAATATTTAATTTAGCGGACGTATTAATAACCTTTGGAGTTATATTGATGATAATTAATAGTTTTAAAAAAGATAAACTTGCGTAAAACGCGGGTTTATTTATTTTTAAAATAATATATTTAATGGTATAATGTATTTATGAAATGGGTGACATAGATGAAATACGTAATTGAAGATGAAACAAACTTAATTAGATTAGATAAGTATCTAATTGACATATTAAATATTAGCAGGAATAAAGTACAAGAAATGATTAAGGAAAACTTAATAACTGTTAATGGTAAGCTAGTAAAAAGTAGCTACCACCTAAAAATGAACGATACCATATTAATAACTGGTAAGTTGGAAGAAACAACTAACGCAATACCGGAACGTATGGATTTAAACATAGTTTATGAAGATGATGACGTAATGGTTATAAACAAACCTTCAGGACTTGTTGTTCATCCTGCAGCAGGACACTTTACTGGAACATTAGTTAATGGCTTGTTAGAACATACTAATAATTTAAGTTCTAATAATGGGGACTTAAGGCCTGGTATCGTACATCGTATTGATAAAGATACTAGTGGTCTTATCGTGGTTGCAAAAAATGATAAGGCTCATGAAGCTTTAGCAAAACAGCTAAAGGATAAAACCTTGTGTAGAATATATTTAGCTTTAGTAGAAGGTAGAATTAATCATGATACCGGTACTATTGATGCCCCAATTGGAAGGGATGCAACTGATAGAAAGAAAATGAGTGTTACTGATCTTAATTCAAAGGATGCCATAACTCATTTTAGAGTTATTGAAAGATATAAGAACGCTACGTTATTAGAGGTGAAACTTGAAACAGGAAGGACACACCAAATAAGGGTACACATGGCATACATTGGGCATCCCGTTGTTAATGATCCTGTTTACAGTAATCATAAATCTACAGATTTTGGACAGATGTTACACGCTAAAGAAATAGAGTTTGTTCATCCAACCACTAATAAATTGATGCATTTCACGTGTGAAGTACCAGAAGAGTTTAATAATATATTAGAAAAATATAAAAATGAATAGGAGGTCTTTTTGTGGCGACTAGTGAAGATAGAGATTTAATGGTAATGAAGTTACTTCATTACTTTATAACCGAAAAGAATTACAATCCGGTTGTTGTACACGGGGTGCAAAATGAAATTTGGTTA
>CAZBUA010000044.1:0-6665 GCA_964494975.1 uncultured Muribaculaceae bacterium | reverse complement strand
TATACTCAACTGGATAAACACTAGTGTAAGCGGTCATTGAGGCCGTATCTTTTACACCACAACCAGAAAGCATTAATACTCCAAGTGCTGATACTAATACCATAAATAATTTTTTCATCGTTTTTTACGCTCCTTTTTTGGTACGGGGTCATAACCATATGTTCCCCAAGGATTACATTTTAATATTCTTTTGATGCCAAGAGCCATACCTTTTAAAGAACCATGTTCAATAATAGCAAGCTTAGTATATTCAGAGCACGTAGGTACGTGCTTACAATACCCATGCCATGGACCTGGTATTTTTTGATATATATTAATAATCCCAATTAATATTTTTTTAATCATAAATATATTTTAACATTTTTTAATTAATAATGATAGGTATATTTAATAAAAAACTAATTTTAATACTTTACGTAAAGTGCGAAAATTAGTTATTTTTTTGTATATTTTATATGGACATTTAGTTACCAATTATGGTATTATAGTGGTAGCCAGTGGAAAATGGTGGTAGATTGTGGGTGATAATCATGTTCATGGGAGAATTTCATCATAACATAGATGATAAAGCAAGACTTGTTTTACCTTCTAAATTTCGTGAAGAACTTGGTGAATCATTTATTATTACAAGGGGTCTTGATGGATGTTTATTTGTATATTCCATGGGAGAATGGCAAAACATTACCAAGAAACTTAACACACTTTCTTTTACAAAGAAGGACGCTAGAGCTTTCGTTAGGTTTTTCTTATCAGGTGCAACGGAGTGCCAGATAGACAAACAGGGAAGAATAGCTATACCAACACCGCTAGTAAACTATGCAAAGCTTGAAAAAGAATGTGTAGTAATTGGTGTGAATGATCGTCTTGAAATATGGTCAGATAATAACTTTACCGGATACTTTGATGCCAATGAAGATAAGATATCTGATTTAGCTGAAGACTTATTTGATAACATGGAGGTTTAAATGAAACACGTAAGCGTTCTTTTAAACGAAACAATTAATGCCTTAGACATTAAAGAAGATGGTATTTATGTTGACTGTACGTTAGGATATGCAGGTCATTCGAGTGTGGTCTTAAAAAGACTTAAAAAGGGAAAACTTTTTGCTTTTGATCAAGATGAGGAAGCAAGAACATTTAGTGAAAACAAATTATCCAAAGTGGGTTCTAACTTTGAGATAATTCCTACTAACTTTGTTAATATCAAAGAGGAATTATTAAAGAGGAACGTTACCGAGGTAGATGGTATCATGTTTGATTTGGGAGTTTCATCTCCTCAGTTAGATGATGCTGATAGGGGGTTTAGTTTTCACGAAGATGCAAGGCTTGATATGAGAATGGATAGAAGTTCAAAACTATCTGCATATGAGGTAGTGAATGATTATTCATTTGATGAATTATATCATGTAATTAAAGATTATGGTGAGGAGCGTTATGCTAAGCAAATCGCTAGAAAGATAGAAGAAAAACGTAGTGAGAAAAAGATTGAGACAACGTTAGCTTTAGCAGATGTTATTTCAAGTGCTGTGCCTGCTAAATATAAAAGATTACAGCATCCAGCAAGACGTACTTTTCAAGCTATTAGAATAGAAGTTAATAAGGAATTAAGTGTTTTACCAGTTGCGTTAAATGATGCCATAGACATGTTAAAAGTAGGTGGTGTTATCGCCGTTATTACGTTTCATTCCTTAGAAGATAAAATATGTAAGGATGTATTTAAAGAAAGATCTAAAGAAGATGAAATATTAAAGGGCATGCCAATGATACCAGATGAGGCAATGCCAGAATTAAAGGCTTTAAAAAAGATTAAACCTAGTAAAGAAGAACTAGATGCTAACAAAAGAAGCAGAAGTGCTACTTTAAGGGTTGCAATAAAAAAAAGGAGGAGTTAAAATGGCAAGACAAAAAAAGAAACTAGATAAGTTTCAAAAGACAATTTTATCTATGACACTAATAACTGGTTTTTGCGTGTTTGTTTCAATGTTCTTTTTAAACTCCCAATTGTCATCTGTTAACATAGAAGTAGAAAGATTAAAGAAATCGGTTAGCAAACAAGAAAAAGTAAATGAGAGTTTAACGATGAAAGTAAATGAATTAGTATCATTAGAAAATATGCAACTAGTTGCAGCATCAGAAGGATTGGAGTATAATAACAATAACGTTATCGTAATTCAAAAATAAGGGTGATAGTATTATGAAAAGAGAGATATTAAATAAAAACAAGAATGTATTTATGAAAGTTTTTACAATAATATTCTTTCTTTTTATTATGGTTTTTATTATCAGATTATCATATCTTTGTTTAACTGATAAGGTAGATGGTATTAATCTTAAGTCTTTTGCAAACAAAAGAAATACCGAGCAAGAAACACTATACGCACAAAGGGGTAACATATATGACATTAATGGTGATATTTTAGCACAAACAATTAATTCATATAAGTTGATAGCATATTTATCTGAATCAAGAGATGGAGATTCTGAAACTCCTAAGCACGTTGTTGATAAGGAATTAACCGCTGAAAAACTTGCTACGGTTATTGATATGACAAAAGAAAAAATACTAGAAATATTAAATAAGGATGCATATCAAGTAGAGTTTGGATCTGCTGGTAAAGGATTAACTGAATTACAAAAAGAATCAATAGAAAATCTTGAATTACCAGGATTAGATTTTATAGTAACTCATAAAAGGTATTATCCTAATAATAGTTTCCTATCCTACATAGTTGGTTATGTTAAAACTGATGATGATGGTAACATGACTGGTGAGATGGGTATTGAAAAAGAATATGATAAAATTATGACTGGTACTAATGGATATGTTAAGTATCAAAAAGATTTAAATGGGTATAAGTTTCCTAATTCTAATGAAATTAGAAAGGAAAAGGTAGATGGTAATGATGTGTATTTAACCATTGATTCTAACGTTCAGATGTCTTTAGAAACACTAGTTAGTAAGGCTGAAGACGAATCAAATTCAGACTGGATTATTGCCGTTGTGGCGGATGCCAAAACTGGTAAGATTTTAGGTAGTGCCACATCACCAACTTTTAACCCTAATACTAGAGAGATTAGCAACTACCTAAATCCATTAGTTTCTTATACTTATGAACCAGGATCAGTTATGAAAACGTTTAGTTTTATGGCAGCTTTTGAAAATAATCCAGACTTTGACTCTTCCGCTGCTACTTGTCAAACTGGTACTTATCAAATTGGAGAAGATACGATTAAGGACTGGAACCTAACTGGTTGGGGCCAAATAACTTATTCACAAGGATATACATTATCTTCTAATACTTGTGTATCTAGTATGATTAAAAATTACTTAACTAGGGACCAACTATTATCTTATTATAAAAAATTAGGATTTGGTAGCAATACGGGTATTGAATTACCTAACGAATATGCTGGTAAAGTTAATTTTAAATATGATATTGAGGTAGCTAACGCAGGATTTGGTCAAGGTATTACAACCACTCCTATACAGATAGTTAGAGCTTATACGGCTTTAGCAAATGATGGGGTTATAATAGAACCATACATAGTAGAAAAAACCGTTAATTCCGCTACTAACGAGGTTACTTATCAAGCTGAGGTTAAAGAAGGAGAACGAGTAGCTTCTAGTGAGACTGTAACAAAGCTTAAAAATTTAATGTACACCGTTGTAAACGGAGATTCTTCCGAAGCTACTGGTACTAAGTATAAATTAGAAGGATATGATTTAATAGGAAAGACTGGTACTGCAGAAATAGTAAACTCTGCCACTGGTAAGTATTATGAAGGTAAGTATGATTATATAACTTCTTTTGCGGGTATGTACCCAATGGATGATCCACAAGTTATAATATATGTTGCAATGCAAAGAAGTAAAGTGGCATCAGTATTACAAGAAACGGTTAAATCAATTATTAAAGATACCGCTAAATATTTAGAAATATTTGAAGAAACTCCAGACCTTGATAAGGAAGTTACTAGTTACACTCTTTCTAACTATAAGAACAAAGCTTTAGATTCTGTTAAAGAAGATTTACAAAATAAGGCCGCTACATACGTTGTGTTTGGTACTGGTAATAAGGTAATTAGCCAGTATCCAGCTAGCAATACAAAGATAAGCACTAAGGATAAAGTATTAATATTTACCAACGATTCTACCATTGTAATGCCAGACTTAACTAATTACTCAGTTAAGGATGCTAAGGTAGTATTAGATAAACTAGGCATCAAGTATGAAATGTTAGCAGAAGGATACGTAAGTGGACAGAGTATTGGCGCAGGAACAATAATGAATAGTGATATGAGTGTGGTAATAAATTAGAAACGAAAGTTTCTTTTTTTAGTTTATAAGAGTGATTTTCAAAATAAACATCTAACAATTAAGTAAGGAAGTAGTTGGTAAACTGTTTCTTGCTCTCCGCTAGGAATAGAAAGCGGGTGATTGTTATGAAGTTTAAATTTGAAATAAAGTTTAATACTAAACTAATAATTATATTATTATTTATAATAACACTACTGTACGTAGTAATATTTAAATAGATAAGAAAAGCAAGTACCAGTATGTCCGTGCTGATGTACTTGCTTTTCTATCACAAAAAATGATGGAGAGCATTTAGCTAAAAAATAGCTAACTACTTCCTTACCAATATTATATAACAAACAATAATATAAATACAATAGTAAAAATAAAACATTTTACTTTTAAACTAAAATATCTTATACTTATTTTGGAGTTGATACTATGAGAAAAATAGAGCTTTTATCACCAGCAGGAAACATGGAATGCTTAAAAGCCGCTGTTCAAGCTGGATGTGATGCGGTATATTTATCAGGAAATTTATTTGGCGCAAGAAGTTTTGCAGGTAATTTTAGTAATGATGAATTAGTAAGCGCAATAAAATATGCCCATCTTTATGGGGTTAAAGTATATGTAACAATAAACACTTTGATATATGAAAGAGAAGTAGATAACTTTATTAACTTTGTAAGGTTTATTCATGAAAATAATTGTGATGCAGTACTGGTTCAGGACATTGGAATGTTGAGCTTAATAAGAAGTAAGTTCCCTAATCTTGTGGTTCACGCTTCTACTCAAATGCATATTCATAATTATGAAGGTGCGCTCTTAATGAAAGAGCTAGGAGTTAAAAGGGTTGTTCTAGCCCGTGAAACAAACATTGATGTAATTAAAAAAATAAGTAGTGATATTGATATAGAAACCGAAGTGTTTGTTCATGGAGCTTTGTGTGTTAGTTATTCTGGTCAGTGCTTAATGAGTTACTTAATAGGAGGTAGAAGTGGTAATCGGGGTACTTGTGCTCAAGCTTGTAGAAAGCCTTATGATTTGTATGATTTAAATGATAACAAATTAAATAGTGATAATTATTTATTAAGTACTAAGGACTTGTGTACCATTAATGATATTGGTAATATTATTGATTCTGGTGTTACTAGTTTAAAAATAGAAGGAAGAATGAAAAGACCAGAGTACGTATATTTAGTAACAAAATTGTATAAAAAGGCTATTGATAATTATTTAAATACTGGTAAGACTAACATAACTAAAGATGATATGGATGAATTATTAAAAATGTTTAATAGAAACTTTACAAAAGGCTTCATTTTAAATGAGGAAAATAATAACATAACAAGCTCTGACAGACCTAATCATAGGGGAATAAGAATAGGAATCGTTAATGCTTATAAAGATAATATGGTAAGTATTAAACTTAAAGGGGATGTTTCTATAAATGATGGATTAAGAATAATAGATAATATTGATCATGGTATTTTATTAAATAAAATGTATGTAAATGACAAACTTGTTAAGAATGCTAAAAAAGGTGATGTTATAAGTGTTCCTTATGATAATTTTATAAATATTTCCTCACCAGTAATGATTACCACATCTAATAAACAAATAAAAAGTATTGATAACATGATATGTAATAATGATAGAATGGTTTCAATAAAGATGAATGTAAGCATTATGGATAAAATGTTTAGATTAGAAGTAAGTGATGGTGTAAATAATGTTATTGAAGAAGATATCTTTCCTTCGTTAGCAATTAAACACCCAACAAGTAAGGAAACTGTTTTGGAACAGTTAAGTAAGACTGGTGATACGGTGTATCATGTTGATAATGTTAATATTGATATGAAAGATAATTTATTTATTAATATTAAAGACATAAATAGTATAAGAAGACTTGCTTTGAAAAAACTTGATGATAAGAGATTATATGACATACCTTTTAAAGAATGTGATTATAACTTAATGGTGCCTAACTTTAAAAAGGAAGAATTAAGAACAATACTGGTGAATAATAAAGAAGAATATGATAAGTATCATGATGAGTATGACAATATTTATTGTAATACTTTAATAAATAATAATGTTATATTAAAACTAAACAGGGTTATTAGTAAGTATCCAGTATGTAACAAAACGGTATTAATAGGAGAACTAGGTAGTTTAACTAAATATAAAGACTTTGAAACCGATTTTTCATTTAATGTTGTTAACTCATACTCAGTAGCGTTTTTACACAGTATGGGTGCTAAAAAGGTTACTTTATCATACGAACTTACGCCACCTCAAATAAAATTATTAATTGATAGCTACGAAGCTAGATATGGTAAGCATCCTAACGTTGAAGTAATAGTAG
>CAZBUA010000043.1:241-6722 GCA_964494975.1 uncultured Muribaculaceae bacterium | reverse complement strand
CAGCTTTGTGACTTCCTGATACCATAACTACTACATGTTTTGATTCTAGGATTTCTTTAAATCCTGCTGTTAACATCTCAGTGGGACAATCTTCACGAGATACACCATATTCCTTCATGGTTGTTTCAATAGTTATTTCTTCAAACCTGTATTTTTGTTTTATATCTGGATACTTCTTATGATCTACCTCTGATAAGAACATCTCTATAGGTCTTGCACATAATGAACAATCTCCATATAAATGTCTATATATTACCAACATCTCTCCCGTTTCCGAGTGTTTAGCAATATCCTCTACCAAATATAAATCCCCTTTAAAATGTCTATAAATAGTATTTAGTTTTACTTCTCTCATTTTTTCTTACTTCCTTTCAAGTTATATGTATATATCTTAACCTTAGGGGTATTAAACATTTTACATAAAACATTATTTTTAGGTATTTGCCTATCACATACGTATACTGCTCCAAACTTAGTAACAACATTAATAGAATATTTATTATCTGGTGTAATGCTAAATATCATGTTACTCTTTTCATATTTAATTAATAATTCTTTTAATAAATTTAAAGCTTTAGTAGCGTAATGATTACCCCTGTAATCTTTAAAAATAGAATATCCTACATTACCCATATAATCTACTTCTCTATATTTATCTTCATAATTAATTTCTCCAATTAAGATAGTAGTATTATGAAGTGCTATATCAAAGAAAAAATCATTATCATATTCAAACCCCTTAGGAGTTATTAAATCTATTTCTCCATCTGTTATAGCTACTTCATATAGGTTTTTATCATACTTCATACATCCTCCTAATAAAAAAAGATCATCCCCTTGTAGGAGCACAAGATGCGGTACCATCCTACATACGATAATCTTAATTTGAATAACGGCTATGCCGGCAGCTATTAACTGCTCTAAAAAGTAGATTCATTATATTGTTAATATCATTTTCCACCAATCAATGATTCTCTATAAGTAATAACATAATTACTAATCTTTTATAATCAATTTAAATATAATTAAATATTACACCATAAATAAATTAAAGTCAATTATATATTAACGTTATGGTACACCCTTTGAACGTCTTCAATATCATCTAACATGGATAGCATCTTATTAAAGTTCTCTAAGTCTTCTCCAGTTAGTGTTACTGTTTCATTAGGTAAATAAGTTACTTCTTCTACTAAGAATTCAGCATCTTTATTAGTACTTGCTATAGCATCCTTAATCTTATATAGATCTGCTGGATCACCATATATAGATACGTTACCATTATCTGATTGTATCTCCTTAGCATCTACTTCATTCATTATTAAAGCTTCCATAGCATCATCTTCTGACATGTCTTTAATCACTAATACTGATACGTGTTCATACATATGAGATACGCATCCAGATACTCCCATTTTAGCTTTAGACTTGGTATATGCATTTCTAACCAAACTAACGGTTCTATTAACATTATCAGTTAAACACTCAACCATGATACTAGCTCCACCAGAGGCAAAACCTTCATACATAACAGAAGTATAAGTTTCATCTACTCCATTATTTACCTTATCAATAGCTCTTTTAATTACGTCTGCTGGAACTTGTTCTTTCTTAGCTTTATCTATTAAACGTCTAAGTGACAAATTACCATCAGGATCTGCTCCACCTTGTTTTGCTATTTGATATATTTCTTTAGCATAACTTGAATATACTTTTGCTTTAGCAGCTCCCGTTTTTGCTTTGTCCGCTGCTATACTAGGAAATCTTCCCATGATATCACCTCTTCATACGTTTTATATCATACTTTATTTTTGTTAATTTATCAAGTTATATATATTTATATGTATAATTTTTTTTATTTTGATAATAACCATATTAGGTGATATAAATGATTAAGGTTATTGAGAAAGATTATTTACAAGATGATTTTATAAATAAACAATTTATAAACAATATTAATATAAAAGACAAGATAACTTTTTCTAAAGATGATATCTATTACTTTGGTAATTATGATGAAGATAAAATAAAACTAATTAAGAAGAAATTATTATCAAATAAAAAAAGTATCATACGCGCTATTAAAAATGATGTTAAATTTATTATATGTGGTAATAGTTTTGATATGTTTAACAATCATTTTAATACTAAAGATTTAAATATATATACATCATATAATAAGAAAGCTTTTATTAAGATTAAGAAATTATTAATTAGAAAGCATTATAAAGATAACATAATAAATAAAATAGATAATTTAGATATGGTAAGTGATACTAATAACTTTAGATATAAAAATACTTACTGTTTATCTAACTATAAATTAATTAATAAAATAATAAAAAAGACAAAGTAATTTACTTTGTCATTTCTATTTTAAATGGTGATGTGAAATTTGAATCAATACTTGCTTTATAATCAAATAACATGTTAAGTAAGAAATATATTAATAATATTAAAATTACTATTTCTAACACGTTTATGATGTTTTTGATTAGTGGTGTTAATATTGATTGTTTGTGTTCATCTTGATACTTACCACAATTAGAACAATACTTATCGGTATCAAGTATCTTTTCTCCACAGTTTATACAGTAAGTATATTCATATTCTAATTCTGGTTCTTGTTTTGATTCACTTACTATTTCCTTTACTGGTTCTTCCCTAACCTCTTTTTGATACATTGGTACGTAATCATAATTAGGTACGTAAGTATTTACGTTAGCATCATCTATCTCATTAATCATATCAGTGTTAGGTGTTGATAATGGTTCTTCCTTAACCTCTTTTTGATAATTAACATGTCTATTATCAAAATAAGATAATGCCTTAACAAAGGCATAGACTAAAAAGCCCGCTACCGAAACGTATAAATAAACTCTTAATGTTGATAATATCTGAAGCATGGTAGCACCATTATTAATAACTCTAAAATTAATAATGTTAAATATATAGATGATAGCGCCACTAATACCTATTCCTAACGGAATAAATGTTAAAGCTTTTTTCAAGATAATCACCTCACAAACGTTTCTAAATGCCTCTATTATAGTTATTTTTAAAAAAAAGTAAAGAAAAAGAGTAATATTCCGTTACTCTTAATCATTACCTAAGTATTCATCATAAGTACAAGATTTATCTACATACTTACCATCTTCAGTAAATTCTATTATTCTATTTGCAACACTTTGTATTAATTCATAGTCATAAGATGAGAATAAAGATACTCCCTTAAAGGCTTTCATACCCTTATTTAAAGAAGTAATAGATTCTATATCTAGATGGTTGGTTGGTTCATCCAGAATTATTACGTTAGCTTTTTTAAGCATCATTCTAGAAAACATTAACCTAACTTTTTCTCCACCAGATAACACGTTAGTTTTCTTTAAAGCCTCATCACCAGAAAATAACATCCTACCTAAAAATCCCCTTATGAATGTTTCTTCCTGTTCTTTTGAGTATGGTCTTAAGAAATCTATTAAGTCATTATCATCCATAAAATATTCATCATAGCTCTTAGGAAAGTATGAATAAGTAGTTGTTATTCCACATTTAATAGTTCCAGTGTCAGGTTTAATTTTACCAGTTATTATTTCAAATAAAGTTGTTTTAGCTAACTCATTCTTACCTACAAAGGCTATCTTATCATAGTTATTTACGGTTAAATTAAGATTTTTTAAAACCTCTTTGCCATCTATAATTTTACTAACGTTTTCTAACTGTAAAACATCTTTACCTAGTTCTCTATCAATATCAAAGTTAATATATGGATACTTTCTTGAAGAAGGTACGATATCATCTAATTCTATTTTTTCTAATATCTTTTTTCTTGAAGTAGCTTGTTTGGACTTAGAAGAGTTAGCACTAAACCTTCTAATAAATTCTTCAAGCTCTTTTTTCTTATCTTCCTTTTTCTTATTTGAATGTTTCATTTGTCTTTGTATTAGTTCACTAGATTCAAGCCAAAAGTCATAGTTACCAATATATAATCTTATCTTTTGATAATCTATATCTAAGGTATGAGTACATACCTTATTTAAAAAGTGTCTATCATGAGATACTACTATTACGGTATTTTTAAAATCTAACAAGAAGTTTTCTAACCATATTTTAGCACCAATATCTAAATAGTTAGTTGGTTCATCTAATATTAATATGTCTGGGTTTCCAAATAAAGCTTGTGCTAAAAGAACCTTTACCTTGTCTTCTCCAGATAGGTTTTCCATCTTTTCATTAAAATATATTTGTTTAAGTCCAAGACCATCTAGTAATGCTGAGGCATCACTTTCAGCTTGCCATCCATCCATCTCTGCAAAGGTAGCTTCCAGTTCTCCCACTCTTAATCCATCAGCATCATTAAAATCAGGTTTCATGTATATTTCTTCTTTTTCTTTCATTATTTCATAAAGTTTATCATTACCCATAATAACGGTTTCTAAAACCTCTTTATCATTATAAGCATTATGATCCTGTTTTAAGAAAGATATTCTCTCTCCATTAGTAACAACGATATCACCCGTTGTAGAGTCTAATTCACCTGTTAAAAGCTTTAAGAATGTTGACTTACCAGCACCATTAGCACCAATAACTCCATAACAGTTACCAGAGGTAAATTTTAAATTTACTTTATCAAACAAAACTCTCTTACCAAACCTTAAGCTTAAATTATTTACTTGTAACATATTATTACCTCCTCTTGCATATCTAAGTTTACTAAATTAAAACCAAAAGGTCAACAAAGACTTTTTGGTGGGTTGTATATTATTAGTTCGTGCTGGCATCTTGTACACACTACATAAAATAAATATCTTTCTTCTTTTGTATACTCATTGTTTTTATTAGTATATGATATTACCG
Source organism: uncultured Muribaculaceae bacterium (assembly GCA_964494975.1). Classification (GTDB taxonomy): domain Bacteria; phylum Bacillota_I; class Bacilli_A; order RF39; family UBA660; genus Aphodocola. The sequence continues at coordinate 1,865 of CAZBUA010000043.1, read as the reverse complement.
AATCAAATTCTAATCCTTTAGCTAAATAACTTGGTACAATAACCAAATCTTTATTAAACTCAAACTTACCATCTTTCATCAAACTAATATCTTTAAAGTCATCTTTTAACAAATTATATAACTTAGCACTTTCCGTTTCACTCTTAGTAATTATTGCTAAAGATTTATACTTACTTTTTAAAACATTAACATCTTTTATTAAATCATTATCATCATATCTAAAACCAACCGGTACTTCATTTGGTTTCCTGATTGCACTAACGTGTTTTAAATTAAGTATCTTGTTAGTATAATTTATTATTTCAGCACTTGAACGATATGTCTTAGTAAGTTCTACATACCTACAATCATCTTCATCTATTATTCTTGATAGTTCTTTTAAACTGTCATATTTCTGATATGGATTAATGGTCTGATTAACATCCCCAAGAATTGTAAATGATGCTTTTTTAAATATCTTTCTTAATATTATATATTGTAATTCATTATAATCTTGAGCCTCATCTATTACTATTTGTTGAATTAAATTACTATATGGAAATCCTGTTAATAATCCTTTTAAATATATAAAGTTTAGAGCGTCTTCATAGTTTAACTGCTTAGTTACCTTAAACGTTGCTTCTCCTTTATATTTGTTTGTAAAACAATCTGATTTAAATAAGTCTTGATATAATTTCTTAAAATCAATCTTAATATTCATATTATCTTTTATGCTTTTTATAATGCTTCTTTTTCCCTTACCATAACTAATCTTATATGTATCACACAAGTGTTCTGCCATCTTATCTAACCTGCTAAATAGAGGTAATCTATCATACTTTTCTTTTAATAGATAATTTAAATATTCTTTATCAACATCATTATATTTTACTTCTATGCCTCTTGTTATCCTAACACTTTTTTCAATCTCTTTTATATAAGACTCAATTATACCTATCATTTCGCTTGATAATTTAAATTTAATTAAATCTGTTTTTTCTTCTTTCATTGTATAGTATTTTTCAATTAAATTTGCAAATGTTTCAACACTATTAAACTCACTAATATATGATTTAGCAAACTCGTGAAACGTGGTCGCTACAACGTTATCTTCTCCTAATTCAGGAAGAACGTCTGATATGTACTCAGTAAAAATACTATTTGGTGAAAAAATAAGTACGTTGGATGATGTTAGATTATTAATCTTATATAATAAGAATGCTATTCTGTGTAATGCTACCGAGGTCTTACCAGATCCTGCTATTCCTTGAACTATTAAATTCTTATCAGAAATGTTTCTTATTATTTCGTTTTGTTCTGTTTGTATAGTGTTTACTATGTTTTTCATCTTGTCAGTTCCCTGCTCTGATAAAACTTCTTGAAGACATTCATCAACAACATTAAGGTTGTTATCAAATACTCTTATTAACTTATCCTCTTTTGTTTTATATTGTCTTCTTAAACTTATTTCTCCGCTTACACTTCCTTGTGGAGCTTCATATGTTGCACGCCCTATACCATAATCATAAAACATTCCCGCTATCGGGGTTCTCCAATCGTAAATTATATAGTCTAAACCTTTAGACAAACTTGATATGCCTATATAAACATTTTTAATATTTTGTTTATCATCTTCCTTAAAATC
>CAZBUA010000043.1:0-231 GCA_964494975.1 uncultured Muribaculaceae bacterium | reverse complement strand
AAAGTAAGGTGACTCTTCAGCTCTTACAAGCTTCTTGTAACGTTCCATTTTTTGAAGCATTAGACTTGCATCTAATTCAGAAGACATAAGACTAGTCTTCATTTCAACTTCATCAATACTTCCCTTCGACTCCCATAAAAGTTTTCTAAACTCCTTCATTTCAGTTTCCTTGAAATTAATGTCGTTACCCAAAACTTTTATTTGTTTTGCTAACTCCCTAGATGCTATTTT
>CAZBUA010000042.1:0-6929 GCA_964494975.1 uncultured Muribaculaceae bacterium | reverse complement strand
CATCTTCAAAAAACATCTCATAAAAATCACCAATTCTATAAAATAAAATAACATCCTCATATTTCTCTTTTGTTTCAATATATTGTTTCATCATAGGACTTATTTTATTCATGTCTACTTCGTTTCTTTTCACTATAAATCACCTAAATATTATTATATAACAAATATTTAAAAAAAGCCATTATACAATGATAATAAATGGCTTATGGATGATATATTTTTGTCTTTATTTTAGAAGTAAAAGGATAAGTATCCATATTTAAAATCCCAGGCACTGCTTCTAAAACTGGTATCATTATCTTTCTTAACTCAGGATTAACATATTCTTCATTAACTACATAACAAAATTTCTTATTATCTTTATATCTTGTTAAGTGTATTTTATTATCAATGATTTTATATCCATATCTTGGTAATGAGAGATTAAGTTCCATACCTTCCTCAATAAATAACACTAATTTCCGTTCTAACTCTATCCCTTTATTTACATTATATACTCCCATATTTTCTCTAAAAGTATATATCTTGTCTTCGTTATCAGACAATACTTTATCATCAACTATTTCACAAACTTCAATAATTTTATTTTCTTCAAGATATTCTTTGAAATATTTAGGCGCTATCAAAGGATTATAAAATATTGCGCATGTTTCTTCCTTATTTAAAAATTTAATAAACCTTCTATTACCACAATCAATGTCACAATCTTTTTTAAACATAATTAACATTTTTTTATTACCAATCATACTTTTATCTCCTTTTTAATATTTTATTATTATGGAGATATAAAAATGAATAATAAACCATCATACATAATAATATTACTATTGACTATTATTGAAATATTCTTTTTAGTTAACACTAAAATTGTTACCAATAGTGTTATTGATAGTTTAAAAATATTTATATTAAACATATTTCCCTCACTATTTCCTACGATGATAGTTGGTAATTTACTAATAAAAAATAACGTTATATTAATAATACCTAACTTTATTAAGAAGTTTTTAAAGAAAATATTTAATTTTAGTGATGTTAATACTAGTATCTTTATCATGTCATTCATCTGTGGTTCCCCTTCTAATGCAATGTTTATTAATGAATACTTAGATAAGAATATTATTAGTGAAAAAGAAGCTGAAAGTATGTTATGTATAACCCATTTTATTAATCCATTATTTATAATTAGTACCTCATTATTATTATTTAAAAGTATGTATGAAGGAGTATTTATAATATTTATAATGCTAGTTGTTAATTTAATAAAAGCTTATCTATTAAGAAAAAATTTTAATAATAAAAATAATAGTTTATTATTATTTAATAATAGCTTTATTAGTAATTTATTTATAACGATAAAAGACGCCTTTAGCGCCTTATTATTAATTTTAGGTATAATTATTCTATTTAATATCTTATTAGCTTTAATAAGCCATATATTAATGCTTAATAGTATAATTCAAATTATTATTAATTGTTTATTAGAAATTACTACTGGTTTAATAAAAATTAGTACTATGAATATTAATTGTTATTTAAAATTATTTATTATGTACTATGCTTTATCCTTTGGTGGATTATGCATACAAATTCAGACGTTAAGTATGATTAAAAATAAAAACATAAGATATTTAAAGTATCTTATGTTCAGAATTATTTAAGAGCATTTAGTATGTCTTTTAAACTATTCATAATATTATCAGTTGGGTTTGATAAATTATTATCTTCATTTATTTTATAGTATTTATAAAATTTTTTTCCTTTGTATGTAGCACTAATAATAACAGCTGTAGGATCATCTGATAAATAAATATCAGTATTAGAAGAGCAATCATCTTTCTTAATTGCTTCACAAACTGCTTTATCATTTTCAATATTTGCATTCATAATTCTAAAATTATAGGCTGTATCAACATAATCTTGAGTATCTTTTTTTGTGGTTATATAAATATTTTTAACTACGTATAAAGTTTGAAAAAAGTATATTGATGCTACTGATACTAGTGTAATACTAACAATTAACTCAGTAAGTGTTAAACCTTTTTTGTTTAGATTCTTCATTAGTTACTACCTCCTAAATTACAATGCCTGTTAGGATTAGGATTATCAATTTTTATTGAGGCATATCTATCTCCAATTACTACTATTAAACGGTAACTTGCATAATCACTTGTAGTTCTTTTTAGCCTTTTTAAATATTTATTAAAGTTATAATTATCAGAAGATAAATCCGTCATGTAACCTGTAATATATAATTCATCTATGTTACCAGAAGGATCAATAATTTTATTTTTAATAATATTATTTGATTTCTCATTATTAGCAAAGCTTTTAGCACCTATTTCATCAACCTCATTGCATTTTTTTGAGGTTAAATTGTCAATAGTACTTTTGTTAGCTTCATACACTGCTTTTAATAAATATAAATCTTCAGTTTGATCATAGTTATGGACAACGTTTTTATAATTATCATATAATTTTGACAAGTTGGGATAAACAAACGCCATAACCGTAGTAACAAGTGCTAACATTATAATAGTCTCTGCTAAAAAGAATCCCTTATTATTCTTTTTCATAATTTATCACCTTTTCTTTATTGCTATCTTCTAAAATATATTATATAATATTATTATAATAAAATCTAGTATAAAGATAATAATAAAAAGAATAAAGAATATAAAAGGGGCGATCAATAATGTTAAAACAAATAGATTATACAAAGATGCCAATCACCGATATTGTTAATGAAATTATATATACTGCAGCGCAAGCTGGGGCATCTGATATTCATTTTGATCCTTCTGAAACTGATATTAAAATTAGATTTAGAATTGATGGAGTTTTAATTGACTACATGACCGTACCTGAAAATATTAGAAAGAACATGGTAGCGAGATTAAAGATTATTTCTGGTATGGATATTACTGAAAGTAGATTACCACAAGATGGTGCTATTAAGACAACTATTAAAGATATAAGTTTAGACATGCGTGTTTCTTCCCTACCTACTAATGAAGGTGAAAAAATAGTTATTCGTATTCTTGATTATACAGCGTCTTTAAACGGACTTGAAAGTTTAGGATTTAGTCAAAATAATTTGAATAAAATGAAAGAATTAATAAAGGAACCCAATGGTATTATCTTAGTTACAGGAGCTACTGGTTCTGGTAAATCTACTACCGTATATTCTCTATTGCAAATGCTTAATACCCCAAAGGTTAACTTGGTTACCGTTGAGGATCCAGTTGAAATGAATATTGATGGTATTAATCAGATACAAGTTAATAGTGATATAGGGCTTACCTTTGCCAACGTATTAAGATCTATTTTACGTCAGGATCCTGATATAATAATGATTGGTGAGATTCGTGATGATGAGACTGCTAAAATAGCTGTTAGAGCATCTATTACTGGTCACTTGGTACTATCAACAATTCATACTAACAATGCTTTAAATACCATTGAAAGATTAACTGATATGGACGTTGAAAGATACTTATTAGCAAGTTCATTAAATGGTATCGTATCTCAAAAATTAGCTAGAAAGATATGCCCTCATTGTATGAAAAAAAGACCTGCTATAGATTATGAAAAGAAATTAATAAAAGCAAACTTAGGTATTGATATTACAGAACTTTCATATGCAGAAGGTTGTCCAGAATGTGTAGGCGGTTATAAAGGAAGAATTGCTATTCATGAAGTACTTATAATTAATCAACAAATAAGAGATGCAATTGCTAATGGAATGTCAAAAGAAGAGTTAAGAAAGTTAGTTTATACTAGTGATACTACTACCCTTTTACAAGATGGATTACAAAAAGTATTACTTAATATTACATCAATTGAAGAAATATTAAGATTAGTTGAATTAGATGATGAATCTACTAATATAGTATATGGTAAAGAACCTGAAAAACCAGTTAATACGCCTAAACCATCTAATGATGAAGAAATGTTAGAATTATAAAAAAAGAACTATTAAAGTTCTTTTTTTATTGTAATGTGATATTAATAACCGCAATCAACACCATAATCTACAAATAATTGAATTTGATTAGATTTATTACCAGCTGGACTTGTATATTGATAAATATGAGCGGATGCATTTAATAAACCACCTGTATCATTTCCACAATCAAGAGTGTTGTATGTCTTATTAAGTGTGCAATTATATCTGGCAATAGTTTTATATCTTCCCATACCAACAGAATTACTTTCTCCATCACTTTTAACTTCAACATTATTTCCTATTGATACCCCAGTAGCATTAAATACCCTATCATAACTTTTAACATACATACATGATTTTGCATAATAATCTTTATCACATACAGTAGAACCATCCGTAGTACATTTTATAGGTATCACTATAATCTGAATTAAATACAGCTTTACCATTACTAGTTTTACCTGGATTATATGACGAAGAAGAATTTGTTTTATCTGCATTAAATGTTATTGTTACTTTGTTTTCAATTCCAACATCATTCTTACTACAAACCGTAGAATTACCAGCATTATCAGATACAGTTCCCGGGCTTAAATAATATGTTCCTTCTCTATTTTTATATACTGATACTTGATTTACCTTACAGCCTGATATTGTATCACTACAAGTACCTATAATAGTAACATCAGTTTTATACCATTGCCTACTTTCAACTTTTTTTAATTTATCAGTTCCAGTATTAGAAACAACACAAGTTGGATTGGTTTTATCTATTTTTATTATGTATTTATCACTAGAAATACAGTTACCAGCCTCATCACATGAATTATAAGTTATATAAGAAGTTCCTTCAGCTTCTATCGTTCTATAGCTTTGTTCAAAATTTTGATTATTTGTTATTTTACCAGTTGTAGTAAAAGTAATAGTAGGGTTTTGTGTCAAATTATCTTGACTGGTAGATGAAGTATAAACATTATTGTTATACCAGGTGTTATTGGCATAAGTAGCACCACTCTTATTATTTTTTTGTAAAGAGACATTAATTGTTGGCTTAACAGTATCTTTTTTATAGCTAGTGTAAGCAAAAGTTTTCTTATTTGATATGTTAGTAGCAGAAAAAGCAATATAAATATTCCCATCATTATCATTAGTATTATTATTTATCTCAATACTTGATTTTGGGGTATCTTCTGGAGTATTAGGATTACAAGAACCATTCTTACTCATGCAAGATAATATTTCGCTTATATTACCGTTATCATTTGTATTGATAGTAGCAGTAGTTTTAACATTAGTAATATACCAATCATTAGTACCTTTATTACCACTATTTGTAATGGATATACTTGGAGCCCCTGGTTCTTTAATTATAATTTGCAATATACTGTCATTACAATTTTCATCATCAGACTCTTTATAAATACCAGTATACTTGTCATTAGTTTTAGTTACTTCAATATAATCACATTTATTAACTGACTTACCAGTTCTAGGATCAGTTATTTTATTTAAATAATCTTTACCAACTAGAGTACCTATTGTTATTTTTGCAACAGAACCATCAGACATATCTTCAAATAAGTATGAATTATTTTCAAAATATTGTTCTCCTGCCGTTTCAGCCTCATTTTGTACTTTCCTATAAGAATCTTCTTTCTTTTGTTTACTAATTGTTGTAAAGCTTACTATTGCAATAGCCATAATACTTATCATAATAGTTATTGTTACTAATAGTTCAACAAGTGTAAATCCATTCTTACTCTTCATATCATAATCCCTTTCATAGTGTGAATATATATAATATTTTGTCTAAGTTTAAACCAGTTAACAATATTATTGTAGCAGCTAAAGCTAAATAAGGGCCAAAAGGAAGTATGTTATTATCATCCTTTACTAAACTTATAATAGATAGTGGTAAAGCAATTATTGATGCTATAAATATAGTTACTACTGACATATCAAAGCCTAGTACCATTCCTATTATAAATAAAAGCTTTATATCCCCACCACCTAGGCTTTCTCTCCTAAATAGTGCATCACCCATTACTTTAAATAGATATAATAGTGCAAATGAACCAGCGCCACTAAGTATTGGTAATAACAATCCATTAAAGATGCCTAGATTATTTAACTGCATTTTTATAATTAATTCTATTATTAAAAATATACTTCCAATTATAAGAACCTCATCTGGTATGATAAAATATTTTATATCACTTATACTAATAATAATTAATATAGAAATAAACGTTATACTTATTAAAAATTCTATTGATGAACCAAATTTTAAATAAGCAAGCAAGAATAAAATACCAGTTAATAACTCAAAAAAAGGATAAAATATTGATATCCTTTTTTTACATTTTTTACATCTTCCTAGTAAAAATATGTAAGAAACTACAGGAATTAATTCATAAAACATTAATTTATGATTACAATTTGGGCAGTGAGAAGCTGGCTTAATAATAGACATATTATTAGGTACCCGATATCCTACTACGTTGTAGAATGATCCAAATACAAGACCTATTATGAATATCATAATACTATTTAAAAGCTCTAAGCTCATATTTATCACTCCTATAATTCGTTATACATACTAAACATTGGAACAATAACCGCTATCAAAATGCAGCCTACTACAAGTGCTAAAAATACAATAAGTATAGGTTCTATTAATGTTTTCATTTGATTAATTATCGTTCTATGCTGTTCTTCATAATATTTAGAAACTCTTTCCATCATTGGACCTAACCTACCGGTTTTCTCACCGGTTAATAACATTTGATATGCAATGTTAGGAAATGCCCATTGATCTTTAAAAGCAGTTGATAATGGGTCTCCCTTAGTTAAATTTTTCATTGTTTCATTTATTAAATTTTTATATATTTCATTTTCTGTTACTTTTCCTAACACTTCCATTGAATCAGTTATAAATACATTATGATTTATAAGATTAGCAAAAGTCTTAGTAAATATT
>CAZBUA010000041.1:3014-7451 GCA_964494975.1 uncultured Muribaculaceae bacterium | reverse complement strand
ACCACTTATCTGTGGGGGAGTTAGTTTATCCATTATCATCACTTTCCTTATCTAAAATAGATTATATCAAATAAAGAGATTTATTTCAACATATCCTGGTGTTTTTTTTCTAAAAAAATAAAAAAGTAACCACAACGGTTACTTATTATCATTATTTCTTAACTTGTTAATAATACTTGTAGCTGCTAAGGCTCCATCACTGGTGGCGGTAACTACTTGATATAATTTTTTAGAAACAGAATCTCCTACTGCATAAACCAAGTCATTAGAAGATTTCATATCACCGTCTACTTCTATTCCCATGGTATTTGTTTTAAGTTTTAATGATTGATAATAATTATCACTAGCATTCTGACCTATACATATAAATACACCATTTGTTTTAATAGACGTTTCATCATCTAATATTATATTGGTTACCGTATCATTATTACCTTCTACCTTTACTACTTTCTTATTTAGTAGGATATTAACATTATCCAACTTCTTTACTTCTTCTACTTCTTTAGCATCGGCTTTTAAAATATTCGATCTATTTATTAGAGTGATTTTGTTAGCCATCTTAGATAAGTAGTTAGCAGTCTCAAAAGCGGTATTACCACCACCTATTATCACTACATCCTTATTTTTATATAACGCACCGTCACAGGTAGCGCAGTATGATATACCCTTATTTTCATACTCTTTAGAACCTTCACAATCTAGTTTTCTAGGTGTTCTACCACTTGCTAAAATAATATATTTAAAATTATATTTATTCTTGCTAGTGATTACTCTTAATATACCATCTTCTTCTATTATATTAGTTACGCTTTCTATCTTTAAATTAGCGTTTAGTTCTTCTAACTGACTGTACATTCTAAAAGCTAAAGTTGTTCCTTCTTTATCAATATAACCGGGATAGTTTTCTATTCTGAAAGTTTTATTAAGATTACCTCCGGGAGCTTCTTTTTCAAAGATAACAGGATTAATACCTGCTCTTAAAAGATATATGGCTGCGGCCATTCCTGCAGGTCCAGCCCCTATTATTGCAACATCATTAACATCTAATTTCATTTTCTTCCGCCTTTTCTTCATCATATGTCTTACATTTTAAGGTTGTTATTACAAACATTACAATACCACCAATAATCATTAATATTGATACTAATTGAGCCACTTTAATACTACCAAGCATTAAGCTGTCAGTTCTTAGTGACTCAATAAAAAATCTTATAATTCCATATATAATTAAGTATAATGATGTTGTATTACCAAGTTTTGTCTTCTTCATTGAGCGTACTGCTATTAATATAATAAACCCTAATAAGCAAAAGAAAGATTCATATAAAAATGTAGGTTGATAATAGTGAGAACCTATATGCATTCCATTAATAATAAAATTAGGCAAATGAAGATTTTGCAAAAACGATTTACTTACTATTCCTCCATGAGCTTCTTGGTTAAAGAAGTTACCCCATCTGCCTATAGCTTGTGCCAGAATAACACTAGGTAAGGCTATATCGGTCATCTTAAGAACGTTAACTTTATATTTATTACAATATACTATTGCAGTTATAACTCCCGCGATTAACCCTCCGTGAATAGCTAAACCACCATTCCAAACTTTAATGATTTCTATTGGCGCTAAAGCATAATAATCTAAATTAAATAAAACGTAATAAAGTCTTGCACCTATTATTCCAAACACAACACACCAAAAAATTAAATTGGTTACAAAACTTTTTGGTATGTTATATTGTTTAGCTTCTTTAATTATTGTTATTCCACCAAGAATAATACCAGTCAAAATAAATATTGAGTACCAAGTTATACTAAGTGGTCCTATTTCTATAGCTCTTTTCATATTATTTCTTACACCTTTCTACTAGTGGCTTTATTATTAGATTCTCCATTATAACGTTCATTATACTTATAAATATTGATACTACAAATGGAGAAAAGAAACCAGTTAAATAAAAATGTTTGCCTAATAACACGTCTACTAACAAAAGGATTACTACGTTTATTACAAAGTAAAATAAACCTAAAGACATACCTATTAATGGTAAGGATATTGTTACCAATAATGGTTTTATTGTTTTATTAAGAATATATATTATTACAGCTGCTAAAAGACCATATAATATGTTTTCAACATATAAAGATCTAAATAAATTAGAAGTTATTAATAATACTAATGCATATCCAAGCATGTATATTAACCATTCTAAAAACATGTTTAGTTTGTATTCTATTTCTTTTCCTTTTGTACCTTTATTGCGGGCACTTTTTTTATCATCTACAACGATTACTTTCATTTGTTATCACCTTTTTAATTATATCACAAGCATAATGGTTTTAACATTATTATGATAATAATTTTATATATTTCATTATCTTTTATTAATTATAACACAAAAAAACCTTATGTTATTATAAGGATTTCTTCTTTTTTCTACTTATTTTTTTATGAATTTCATATGACATGCCATCTATTATTACATATGATTGCTTTTTTAATACATTATCGTCAATTATAATATCGTTTTCATCATATAATTTATTACTTTTTCTTATAATAATAAGATGATTAGGATATAATTTTTTAAGATCATTAATCATTAGTTACTTCTACTCCTAAAGAGTATGCAAATCTTGTTAACGCTTCTTTCTTTTTAACATAATAATATCCTAAAGAAAAGCCTAAATTATTTGCAATAAAACGATCATCATAATTATTTTCTTTATCAAAATAAGTCCAATAAATTATTTTCTTTTCTTCTGTAGTAAGTTTTGTGTATGAAAACCTTACATAATTTATAAATTTTAATCTTTTTTTCAAATCATTTATATCTAATTTTATGTATTCATTATTTAAATCTTCTATATTTAATAAGCTTAAAATCATACTAGTTTCAGTATTTTCAGGTGTATTTACTGATAAAATATATAAATTATATTTATTAATTATTCGTTCTATGTTTTGTTTAGTCTTAGACCAGTTAATATTTATTTCTTTTATCATTACTACACCTCCTTAATACAAATATATTCTAGCATTATTAAAGATTTTAAAGTTAAGATAAAACTAACCAATAACTCATAAAAAAATAAGATAAAAGTAATATATCTTCTATCTTATTATTATCTATTTATTAAATTATCATTTGTTATTTAAGTATTTTTTTTAAATATTGACCAGTGTATGATTCATTACACTTAGCTACTTTCTCTGGTGTACCCTCGCAAACTATGGTTCCACCTTCATCTCCACCTTCAGGTCCTAAATCTATTATGTAATCTGCCACCTTTATAACATCTAAGTTATGCTCAATAACAATTACGGTATCTCCATTATCTACAATTCTATTCAATATTTGTAAAAGTTTCTTAATGTCATCGCTATGAAGACCAGTAGTTGGTTCGTCTAGTATAAACACACTCTTACCAGTAGGCTTCTTTTGTAGTTCTTTAGCTAGTTTAACTCTTGATGCCTCTCCGCCTGATAACGTTGGAGCACTTTGACCTAATTTTATATACCCCAAACCAACGTCCATAAGTACTTGAAGCTTTCTTTTTATTTTAGGATGATTTTCAAAGAATTCTAAAGCTTCTTCTACTCTCATCTGAAGAACGTCATATATTGTTTTATCTTTATATTTTACTTCTAATGTTTCCTTATTAAATCTAGTACCATTACATACCTCACACGGAACATATACATCGGGTAAGAAGTTCATTGATATCTTTTTAACTCCATCTCCCCAGCAAGCTTCACACCTACCACCTTTTACATTAAATGAAAATCTTCCTTTGTCATAGCCTCTTATTTTGGCCTCTTTAGTTTGAGTAAAGACATCTCTAATATCATCAAACACACCTACGTAAGTAGCAGGATTACTTCTTGGGGTTCTACCAATAGGATCTTGTGATATGTCAACAACTTTATCCACGTTTTCTATACCCTTAATGCTTTTATGTTTACCTGGTATTACCTTAGAATTATATACTGATAATGCTAAAGACTTATATAATATTTCATTAACTAAACTTGATTTGCCAGAACCAGAAACACCAGTTACTAAGGTTAACGTTCCTAAAGGAAACTTAACATTTATTCTCTTTAAATTGTTTTCACTAGCGCCTTTTATTTCTATGAACTTACCATTGCCTCTTCTTCTTTTTGTTGGTACTTCTATACATTTTCTTCCACTTAGATAATCTCCAGTAATACTATTTTTATTTTTCATTACTTCTAGGGGTGTACCTTCCGCTACAATAGTACCACCATGTTCTCCAGCTCCAGGACCTACATCTACTAAATAATCAGCTTGTAACATAGTATCAGTATCATGCTCTACTACAATTAAAGTATTACCTAAATCTCTCATCTTAAGAAGTGAGTTAATTAGTTTTTGATTATCTCTTTGATGAAGGCCTATACTAGGTTCATCT
>CAZBUA010000041.1:2078-3004 GCA_964494975.1 uncultured Muribaculaceae bacterium | reverse complement strand
GCAAGTCTTATTCTTTGAGCTTCTCCCCCTGATAAGGTTCCAGCACTACGGCTAAGGGTTAAATATCCTAACCCAACGTTAAGCAAGAATTCTAATCTTGATTTAATTTCCTTGATAAGAAGATTAGCTATCTCCGTTTTCTCTTTAGAAAGTTTTAATTTGTCAAAGAAATTATATAATTTTCTAATATTCATATCAGTTAAGTCTATTATGTTTTTACCACTTATTAACACTGATAAAACACTGTTTTTTAGCCTCTTCCCATTACAAGTATCGCAAGTATGTTCAACCATGTACTTTCCAAGCCAATCTCTTATAAATTCACTATTGGTTTCAAAGTATCTTCTTTCCAAGTTATTGCTAACACCTTCATAAGGTTCAACGCTATGCATGTGATTACCACTTCTGGTTTTAAAATCAAACGCTATTGGTTCTTTAGTACCATATAAAATTATGTCTAATTCTTTTCTAGTATAATCTTTCATCTTTTTATTCATATCAATATTATATTTAGCACATACTATTTCTAGTTTTTTATTGTATATGTTAACATCATCCATGTTTGCAAAAGGTTCTATACCACCTCTTGATAAGGTTTTTTCCTTATCTGGTATTATTAATGCTTCGCTAATCTTTTGTTTAAAGCCTAATCCCTTACAATCCGGGCAAGCTCCGTAAGGAGCATTAAAACTAAACATTCTTGGTTCTAATTCCTCTAATGAGAAATCACAATGAGGACAAGCAAAAGACTCACTCATAACTATTTCTTCACGCCCTGGCATCTCTACTACTGCCTTACCTTTTGATAGTTTACATGCAAGTTCTAAGGCTTCATATATTCTACTTCTAGCATCATCTTTTTTTATTATTCTATCTATCACAACTAAAATATTATGTTTCTTTGTTTTTTCTAAAACTATATCTTC
>CAZBUA010000041.1:0-2068 GCA_964494975.1 uncultured Muribaculaceae bacterium | reverse complement strand
ACTTAAATCCTTAACTTCACCATCTATTTTAACCCTGGCATATCCATCTTTTCTTAAAGAACTTAATAAATCTTGATGAGTCCCCTTTTGACCATATCTTACTGGAGACATGATTATTAATTTTGTTCCATCATTCTCATTCATTATTTGAACCGTCATTTCTTCTATGGACTGACTAGATATTGGAATGTTGTGATTAGGACAATAAGGAACACCAATTCTTGCAAATAATAATCTTAAATAGTCATATATCTCAGTTACCGTTCCAACAGTTGATCTTGGGTTATTATTAGTGGTTTTTTGGTCAATAGATATTGATGGTGAAAGCCCTTCTATGGAATCAACATCAGGTTTAGCACTACCACCTAAAAACTGTCTGGCATAAGCGCTCAAACTTTCTACATATCTTCTTTGCCCCTCGGCATATATTGTATCAAAAGCTAAAGAACTCTTACCAGAACCAGAAACTCCAGTCATTACCGTAAGTTTATTTTTTGGTATTTCTATATTAACATTTTTTAAATTATTTTCCCTTGCACCTTTTACTATTATTTTATCCATAATAACCACCATCCTTTAATATTTTATCACAATCAATATTATTTTAAACAAAATATGAACAATTGTACTATATATTGACACGAGACAAGCTATATTTTAACATAATATTTAAAAAATGATTATGTAAATTATAACCATTTTTATTTATTTTTTTTATAGAATGCCGTATATGATGAAGGTGTTTTTTTAACATAAACTTTGTTTTTATCTAAATCATACTTATTTTTAAAATCATTAAATGTTTTAACAAGCGTATGTCTTCTTAACAAAGGAGATTCATCACACAAAAATTGTTTTTTAACATAATGATCAATTTGTATAATACCATCATCTTCTAAATTATCTTCTAATTTTAATAATAACTTGCTCAATTTGTCCATTTCAGCTGTTTGAAAACAAGCCGTTATGTTTGAAAATATAATAGAGTCAAACCTTTCATCCCCTAGCTTATATTTTATATTAAATAAGTCTGATTCTATGAATGGTAACACTTCACAATCTTCTATCTTATTTTTAATATCATTATAATCATCTTTATATCTTAATGGGCTCTTATAAAAAGAATAACACTCATTTATTAATTTGTAATTATTAATACAAAATAGTTGGTTATAAACATTATCCCAAAACATTGCATCATCAGAAGATAATTTAAATAATATCTTATCAAACATTCTTATATCGTATTCGGTGAAAAACAAATCACCATCTGGTTTAAAAAAGTTTATATATTCATTATATTCAAGAGCTTTTACTGATGCCAACTTAAGATTTGCATAATATTTAGCTAAAACATTTATATCAAACATTTGTAGTTTCTTAGCACCATTTTTAATAGCCATTAGAGCTTGATCTCCAGAAGCCGCTACGGTAAGTACTTTCTCACCTGACACTTCCTTTTCATATTCACTTAAAATATCATTAGTGTATGGATATATAAGTGAGTAAGTTCCATATGCACCCCTTACATTATCGTGCTTTGTTAAAAACATTTCGCCATCTCTTTGTGTTGTATCTGTTAAAATGTTTCTAGCAACCTTTATATCTTTTTTTATCATAAATACTCCTTAAAGCATGGTTATATTAACATTCTTGTATAAAAAAAGCAATATAATTGCTTTAATTTACTTTCATTTCAAATATTATATCACGTAATTCCATAGCTCTTTCAAAGTCTAATTCTTTTGCAGCCTTATTCATTTCTGCCTCTAACTCTTCTATTACTTTTTCATTATGAGTATTCTTCTTAGTCTTTTTATCTACTTTAGCTTCCTCTGTTATTGATATAACATCTTTTATATCTTTTTTAATAGTTTTTGGAGTAATACCATGATCTTCATTATATTTAATCTGAATATTTCTTCTTCTTTGAGTCTCTTCAATGGCTAACTTCATGGCATCACTCATGATATCACCATACATGATAACCCTACCAGACGCATTTCTTGCACACCTACCAACAGTTTGAATAAGACTTCTATGACTACGTAAGAATCCTTGCTTATCA
>CAZBUA010000040.1:0-7566 GCA_964494975.1 uncultured Muribaculaceae bacterium | reverse complement strand
TACTAGTTTTCTGGCATAATCTTCATCACTATTTGCATTTAAAGATACTTTTGTTCTAGCTACATAATTATTTTTATCAATTAAATATACTTCTTTTTCTTTAATATTGGTAGCGGTTTTTATGGTTACGTTATCGTCTAGAGAATACTCTTTACTTGCAGGAAAAAGAAGTAATAATAAAAATAATAACAACATACCAGTGGTTCTAAATATTTTATTATAGGCAAACTTTCTAATCATTAGTACCTCCAATTAATTATATGAAAAAATCGCATATTATATGCGACTTTATAAAGTAATCTCGTTTAATTTAATAAGTTCAATTACCGCACAAGCTCTTCCCTTGACACCAAGTTTTTGCATTACGTTAGAAATATGATTCCTAACGGTTTTTTCACTTATACCAAGTTTCTCAGCTATTTCTTTAGTAGTTTTATTAGTTATAAGGTAATCAAATATTTCTTTTTCTCTCTTGGTTAGTATAGCCTTTCCCATAGTTTCCCCACTTTCCTATATAAGAGGTAATTTATAATATTTTCTATATTATTCTATGTTGAAAGGATTAAAATGCTACTTACTTTTAAAAGTAACCGTTACGTAAACTTTCGTATCATACTCTTTACTTACTAGTCTTATAACCTTGTTAGCAAGAGAATAATCATGTTCTTTTTGATTAATCGTAACACTCACATTGGTACCATCTATCTTAACAAAAGAATCTAATTTTAATTCTTTTTTTATCTTTTTTTCAATAGTTTCTTCCTTTGATTTTATGTTATCTATATCTTTTAATCCATTATAAGCATTATTTTTCTCTTCGGTAGTAGCATTTTTATTTGTTAATATTTCATTATATTCTGCCGCTAAAGCTGATCTTTCTTCATCAAGTTCCACTTGCATTGTAGTTAGAATATCAGTCTCACTAACGGTAGCGGACGTATCTTCCTTCTCTGTTACCTTGCTAGTTTCTTTGCTAGTCGTAAGTAATTCACTTGGCATCGTAATGTAATACACACTAAGTATTAATATCAAACTAAATAAAGTTAAAAACCACAATTTCTGCTTGTTTATCATGTTATCCTCCAATTCATATCTAATTAACTATATGAATCATATTATAAATAATTACAAAAAAAAGAATCTATTATCTAGATTCTTCACTATTTAATACTGCGTTCGCAAAAGGAAGTACGTTGTTAATCTTTTTATCTAATTCATACTTCTTATTAACTAACTCTTTATCTTTATCATTTAACTCTCGTTCAAAGTTATCTAATTCTTCTTTCTTGTTGCTTGAACTATCTATTAAATCATTAACAAATGCTTCGTCTTCTTTAAGTTGATTCTTTTCATCTTGATATTTAGCTTCTCTAGCATCAATTGCAATTAAACGTTTTGTTAAACGATTTATCATTTCCTCAACTATTTCTCTTTCATTAAACTCACTTTCCATAGTATCAGATTGTTTTTCTTCAGCAATACGAGATACTGAAACGTAACTATCATCTTCCACTTTTGGTTCGTTATTCATAGTAACAACTGGAGATTTAGCTATCTTTAATATTTCTTCAACATCAATTGGTTTTTCCATAGGTTCTGCCTTTACTGGAATATCTTCTACCTTTATTTCTACTGGTTCGATTGGTTCAACTTCTAAAGGCTTTGTATCATAAGTAATTGGCATCTCAGGTACAATTGGTTCTGGCATTATTGGAACGATTGGTTCTGGAACCTCATCAAATGCTGGTGTTTCAGTAAGAACTGGCTCTTCTATTATTGGAGCTTCCATTTTTGCTACTGGATTAATGTCAGGCATAAATGGCTTAAACGTTTCTTCAGGAACGTTAGCTTCATAATCTATTGAGCTTCCTAAAGCTTCTGTTACACCTTCAATAAAGTTATTTAAGTATAGATTACTAATATTTGTAAGAGTTGTATCTATCATGCTGTATAAGTCAGCTTTATAGGTGTTAAACAAATCGTTTAAAGTACCCTCATCAAACTTACTAACACTTTTTAAACTTGAAATATAATCACCAATAATTTTTTCTATATCACTATTAGTTCCCGTCTCATCAACAAAATTTATTCTTTTTATTTTAACAATCTCTAAATACTTATCATTTAATAATTCATCTAAGTTACCAATAAACTTTTCTTTTTCTTCCTTAGAATCTAAGTTAGCAGATTCTAATTTATAATTAATTTTCTCAATAAATTGTTCATTTACCGTTTCAACACTACGCAAATCCTTAATTACATAAGTCTCAATTACTCTTGAAACAGGATTAACTAATTCTTCTTTTGATGAAGTAATCGTTTTAGAAAAATCAGCTGTGTAATTAGAAGCAGTTACAAGATCACCAACAAAATTTGTTGTTTTCTCATCAATACGTACGTTTAAATCTCTTAACTTGTTACGATAATCATTATTAGATTCACTTATTCTATCTAGAACACTATTTAATAACTTACTCATTGCTACTACCTCCATTATCATCAGAGACTTTTATTTTATTTAGTCCGTTAATAAGAGGTTTCATATTAAGGAATATCACTTCAGCCTCAGATAGTTTTGAGTTTAACTCAACTTCTTTAGAATTTAATTCTAACCTTCTTTGAGAAAGCTTGTTCTCTCTTTCAATGTTAGCTTCAATATTCTTATTAGTGGTAGCTAAAACATCATCTATCTCTTTTTGTTTCTTTTCTAGTTTTGACTCACTTCTAGCAAGTTTTTCTTCTTTAGTATTAAGACTTAGTATTGTTTTATTAAATAAAGTCATATCATCATACTTGCTAAACTTGTTAGTCTTATTTGCATCAACTGTTACTTCTGGTACAAATTCCTTCTCATCCATCATAATTTCATTCCCCTTTTCAACTTTTTCCTCTTCATTGATTGCTATTTCTTTCTTTAATATCTCTAAATATTTTAAATCAGTATCTTTAATCATCTTATCAAGTGATGATTCTAAATCATCATTCATTTTATTAAGTAAACCATTAATTCCGTTAACTAAGAATATGTTTTCGCTTACCTTGTTATTAATGTTAGTATCTACATATATTCTAACAGGTTCTATTATTTCATTCATATTAATGTCTTCGGTCATATTAAGCTGGTTTGAAGACTTATTAATATCTAATTCTTTTAAATAATCTTTTTCAATCTCATTAATTGTTATTTCTTTTTTTACATACGATTCTATAAATGAATCATTAGTAATTTGAAGTGCTAAAGAATCTATAAATAATTTTCTTTTTAGCTTCTTCATTATTGGTACTTTTATAATGTTTGTAATATCAGTTCTTAATTTTTCTTCCGTTAAGTTAATATTTATACCAACTAACGTACTCATAACGCTTTCAACAAAGTGATAAATACAAGTATCAATAATCTTACTTAAATCTGCTTCAATTACATCATCATTTAACGTACTGCATTTCATGAGAACACTGTTTTTTATTCTCTCAATTACGCCAATCATCGCTAGCCTCCTTAACTTTTTGCCATTCCCCTTTTTACAATATCAAAGATACTTATATACCCTTCATATTATAACTAGTAATATTCTATCATAAAAAAAGATAAAATTAAACAATAATTTCATCTTTTTTTGATATTTTCTTATTTATAATTATGTACACAATTAAGATAATTATAGAAACCATAGATATTATAAGGCCTAGCTTCATTTTATACGGATAATAAATCATTTTAATTTTATGAGTGCCTTTAGGAACATTAAATGATAAGAACGCGTTTGCTACCTTTTTTGTCTTCACTTCTTTACCATCTACATAAACCATCCATCCCTTATCATAAGAAATAGTAGTAAATGCGGTTTGATTATCCTCTGCGGTAATTGTACCCTCAATCATCGTATCATTATACTTAGTTACGTCAAGAATACCACTATTTATCTTACTATAAAACTCTTTAAACTTATCATCATTAATTGTGTAAGCATAAAATTTTAATACTGAAGATTCATTTGATTTTAATTTTATAGATATCGTTATGGTACCCTTATCAAACTTACCAGTATCCACCGTATAATACTCATCTGAAGTAAGTGAATAATAATTACCATTAACACTATAGCTGCTTACGTTAGGTCCACCAACATACAAATATATATTTTGTTCTTTTTCATTTTCAATATAAAGATTAATAGTATTAGACTCATCGTTTAATTCATAGACAAACTCTCCATTAGAGTCATATTCAAAATCAGTAGTTGTTATGAATCCACCATCCACCTTACTAACCATTATTGGTTCGTAAACATCAGTTACTCCAGTTCCTAATTCTATAAATTGTTTTTGATTATAAAATGGTAAGTAACTAATTAAGTTCCAATTATTAATATCTTCATTAAGCATATATACTAGAGAACTAGAATAATTATAACCTACTAACGTAGTAGACCCAACCGATTTAATTGGTACGTAGTAATCATTATCTATTAAATCACCAATTAAATACTTAACGTTAAACATCGTATTATATACTGGTGTTTGGTATCCTTGATAATAATAACTATTAATATCATTACCAGCAAGCCCAATCATTCTTTGAAATTTTGCCGTGTTTTCATAGGCCATTGACGTAAATGTTGAAATGCCAGAATAATCATACCAAGCTCCATCATTTAATGTTAAGTAATTTGTTTTTTCTATCCTGTATAAATCATTATCATTATCCGTAGCACAACTTATCAATTCCTTAACAGGATTTAAAGTGCTCATGAATTCGGTTATGTTATGATTAATATTCCAGTTTGCAGTCATTCCATAAACACACTCTGCCATGATCATTACTACAAATAAAGCTTTAAATATATTATCCTTTTTAGTTGGGTTTCTTAATATTAAGTAAAATATATAATATGCGGTAACAAAGATGATACAGCATAATGATTTCATATCATCAATATTTACAAAGCCAGTTTTATTTGCTACTAAAATGGTAAGCAAGATGATTGCAAAAGAAATACTTATCCTTAATAAACTTGTCTCTTTTATTCTTATCATTCCATAATAACCAATGGTTATTAAAACAAATACGTAAATAAATGAATATCTCCAAGGAAGATCATTTGGTACGTGAAAAGCGTGCCAAAAATAATCAAGAAGTGGTGTGTCAAAACATAATAAGAAAAATAATATTGTTATTAAAGAAAATATTTTAGATCGCCAGTTTATCTTCTTATTAGTAAACATAGCAATAGTACATACTAAAGTAATAATTCCCGGATAAACGTTTGGAAGTGGTAAAGGATCACTTGCAAATACCGTTCTTGATACTCCAGTTAAATGATTAAATATAAATTCATATATTTTAAATGGTGCATCTGTACCCGGTAATCCCCCGTTTGTAGCGGATATAGAAGATAGTGCATAATACAAAGGTACTATTGCAACCGCTACCAAACCACCTGCCAACAATGAAGAAACAAAAAATATTAATACTTTCTTAAGTTTATAATTTTTCCTATATAGAAAATACCCAATAAAATAAATAACAGAAAAAATACAAACCATGTAACCAATAAAGTAATTAGAAAGTAACATAACTGCTAAAGAAATGATATAAAATAATGGTTTATCTTTATCCACTATAAGTGTTATACCCCATACAACTAGTGGTAAAAAGACCATTCCGTCAAGCCACATAATGTTCCAATAATATGCACAAAAATATCCTGAAAAAGCATATAACATTCCAAATATTGCTATTAAATAATTATCCTTTTTAAACATATGCTTTAAATAAAAAGCCATGGTACATGATGCAAGTATGGCTTTTAAAGCAATAATTATTGAAAAACCCATTACCAAATTTTTCTTACTAAACAATAATAGTATTATGTTAAAAGGACTTGATAAGTAATTTAAATAATTTCTATAAAAAGGTATTCCACCACCAGTATTAAAAGAAAACAACAAGCTTTCTCCACTTTTAATGCGATCATATAGTTCGTTCAATAATGGTCCATACTGATGATAAAAATCAACATCTAACATGGAGTTACTACCAAATGGAGCTATTTTATTTATTGCATAAATAATACTAATAACGATTGTTGATAATAAAAACGTTATAATTAACCATTTGTTTTTATTTACAAATTTTTTAAATCTTTCCTTCATGTTATCACCATGTAGATAATATCACAAAAGAAGGATGAAAACAAGATTACTCTAGTACATCTTTTATTTTCTTTACAGCATCTTTTTCATATATTACAAGCTTATCATTTACATCTAAAGTTGCTAATAAAATATTGCTGTATTTATTATGTCCCATTTTTTTTAATTGTTCTTTTATCCATTTAACTTCCTTACCAGAATTAATTATGTTGTTTTCCATTATCATTCCATCAATAATTACGTTAGCACATAATCCTTCTGGGCTTATCTTAACGTTCATGCCTTTATTATTTATTGGCAAGTACTCTTCTTTTGGTAAGAAACTTATCTTTCCATTAGCCTCCATAATTGCATACTTAATATTACTAACGTCAAAATATCCAGCGGCTCTTGCCGTTTCTAAGAAATCATTCATATCAAATTTTATCTTCTTTAAATTGTTAAATACAAACTTACCATCCTGCATAATTAGGGTTGGTGTTCCCATAAAAAAACGTCTTAGTTTTATACTCTTCATTGTAAGAATTGATACAAATGTTGCTATAAAGCCAAAGATAAACATTGATACAAATCCATTTAGTACTTGAGAGTCTAAATTCATGGTCATTTCAGCGGCAAAGTTACCTATTGATATACTTATTACATAATCAAATAAATTAAGCTCAGAAACCTGCTTTTTACCAATCATTTTAGTAATTAAAAACAGACTAACTAAAGAAAATATGGCTCTAGAAGCTACTACCTTTATATCATATAAATTAGTATTTAAAATATCACTTATCATTAATATCACCTAAATATATAATTATCAAATATATAATTTATATTCAAAAAAAAGATTATCTTTTAAGATAATCTATTTATTACAAGTTAACTCTTCAGTATTTGTTTTATAACAATATTTTAAATTAATCAAACTATCAACGTTTACTTTAATGCTTTCATTTGTCTTGCTAATCTCATTATCATAACCATTAATACCATATTTTAAATAAGTTACGTTAGGACCACAATCAATTGTTTTTCCATCCACAATGCATGAATTAATATGATTATTTAAAGCACTTGCTACAAAATAATTAGGATTAACATTCATTAATATTACCTTACTAGCTAAAAAAGCTAATACAATTGTAGTAATTAATCCAAATAAGCATGCAATTATAGATTTGTTTCTTTCACTAGAATCAGCAAGTTTTGGTCTTCCAACCTTTAGTTTTTCGTTTTTTTTCATCCTTAATTCACACCCTTCTTCTCAACTATACTACTTTTTGACACTGATTTTACAATATCAGAGCCATCTATTTTATATTCAATATTGAAATAGATTATTCTTGTAACATCGCTCTCTTCAAATAACACGGTATCTGCTAAACTACTAGTGTCAATCCCTACGTAGCTACCATTGCC
>CAZBUA010000039.1:0-7811 GCA_964494975.1 uncultured Muribaculaceae bacterium | reverse complement strand
AGTTTTACAATTGATATTGCAGTAAGGTCAGTAGAACTTGTGGCATTAGAAATATTGTCACCAATATTTATAGTTACATATATAGATCCAGAAATGGCTTCAAATGGACCATTTAACAAATGGCTTAAAGCTTGTGGAACTACTTATCTATCATTATTTATAAAAATAGCTATAATATCATTAATGCTATTATTATTATCATATTTAGATACCTTAATGGGTTCTTTAAATGGCAATGGTTGGTTAAAACTATTCATGATGCTTGCAATACTTATATTTGCTAAGAAGGCTCCAAAATGGATTGATGACATGTTTGGAAGGTCAGACAGTTCAGGACTAAGTAGTCTTGGAATAGGTAAGAAATTAGGTGGCGCTGCACTTGTGGGTGGTGCAATTGGAAAAGGAATTGATTCAGCTAAGAAATTCGGCACTCAGAAAACTAAAAATTTTGGTGCTAATAGAGCTAGAAATACTGCGGCTAGAATTGGCGGTATGAAAGAACAACATAAGAAAAATAAAAATTTAGAAAAATCTGATAGAAGAAGTTTGTGGTCTGCAGGAAGAGCATCCGCAAAACAATCAAGAAGTGATAATTGGGGACAAAATGCACAAGGATTATTTAAAGATGTTGGAGCTGGGTACACTGCCGGTAGAAAAAATCTTAATCCAGAAGCAGAAACAATTGGCGAAAAAATGCAATTAAAAGCAGATTTAAAAGCAAATGCTCAAAATGCTGCTATAGGAAATACAGATTTAGCTAGAGCTCATGCTTTAGAAGTTGCTGCTAATAATAAAGAGGCAAGAAAAATGTATGGCGAAAATGCTATGATTGATCCTAAAACAGGAGATAGAATTAAGAACGATGCTGGAAAGTACATTAATCCAAGAGGTACTAAAGAAATGAATGATGCTTTTGCTAATCCAACAAGTGAAGATGCAGCATATAAAGCATATGGTACGAATTTAGCTAATGCTAGAGGATTAACAATTGATGCTGCTAATGGCACTGTTACTGATAAATCAGGTAAGACTATGTCACTTACCGATTATGGTCAAGAAAACATGAGTTATGCAGGGCAACTTCAAGTTAAAAGTTTAGTAGCTGATAATATTAAGAAGGATGTTGCAAACTATCAAAGCGCTATGACCTCTAAACAAGAAGCATCTGCTAGTTACAGTAAAGCAATCACTGAATATAATGCTGCTCAACAATCACTTGTGTCTAATACCGAATATAGTTCAG
This sequence comes from uncultured Muribaculaceae bacterium, assembly GCA_964494975.1. GTDB lineage: Bacteria > Bacillota_I > Bacilli_A > RF39 > UBA660 > Aphodocola. The sequence continues at coordinate 6,568 of CAZBUA010000039.1, read as the reverse complement.
CACATCAAAAGTCTTTAGATATAATAAACAATTCAGATTATGTTGATTTAAAAAATAAAGATTCTAATGATTTGAGCGATGCTGAAAAAGCAAAATTAAAATTATATAATGAAGAATTGTCTGCCGCCAATACTACTATTAATAAAATAGAAAATGAAACTGGCGTTGTTCAAATGAACGAAAATGTTGAACAAACTAAGAAAGAGCTTAATGCTTGGGCAAAAGAAGTTGAAAAATATGAAAATAAGTTTGAAACTGCTAAAAATAACCCATCTATTGTATATGATGATGATGGTAAGCCTAAAAAGAATGCTGATGGAAGTATTAAGACTGAGAATCCATATGAAGTTACTATTAATGGAGAAAAATTAAATCCTGTTGATAATTTTGCTAGACTTGAAGAAATTAACACAACTTTAGCAACAAAGTCAGAAAAGGCAAAGTCTAAAGCATCAGATGCAATGAAGGAAGCGGAAGCTACTGCTAAAAAATAAAAAGGGGATGATAAAAAGTGAATGGTAATCAATATTTGATAGCGGCTAATAGTAAGAAGGGGCAATTGATATTTAACATATTTAGACCAATTGATTTAGGAATAGCAATTACTGGTTCATCAATTACCCTAATCCTCTTACTTATAATTCAACCAGATACATTGTTATTAGGGGCTATAGTTTTAGCGCCCCTACTAATATGTGCATTACTAGTAATGCCAATAGCAAATTATCAAAATACGTTATGTGTGTTACAAAATGTATATAATTTCTATTTTGTATCAAAAAATCAATTAGTATGGAAAGGGTGGTGTGCTAAGGATGAGTACAAATAATAGCGGGGTTAATACTGAAGAATTTGTTCCTATAAAAGCTATAATAAATAACCTTATAGAGCTTGATAATGGAATGAAGGTTGCAGGAGTTAAGGTAGCTCCTAAGAACATATTTATTATGGAGGAAAGTGAGCAGTATGGTGTTATAGATGGATTGAAGAATTTATATAATACTTTGGATTTTGAATTTTGGCTTATAGCGGCCGATAGACCAGTAGATATATCTGTATATACAGCTGAATTACAAATGATGTATAATCAGGCTCAAAGTCCAATTATTAGAAAACTTCTTAATGAGGATTTGAAGAAGGCTGATGATTTTACTGATGATGTATCTGATGTTGAATTTTATATATTGTTTAAGGAAAAAGATCCAGAAATAATTCAAAAGAAAATTAGAATTATTATTAGTGGTTTAGCAAGTGCTGGTTTAGCATCTAACCAAGCTAATAATGAAGATTTAAGAACAATTATTGATAACTTCTTAAATGGTGGGCAAAAAACTGAGTTTGGGACGGTGTTAGCATAATGGCAAATATTAATATTAAAAAAGAATTAGCACCTAAGGGTTTAGAGTTTAAACCATCTGAGTTTGTAATAAGTGATAAGTGGTGTACGATACTTACGGTTGTTTCTTTCCCTAAGTGGATTTCACCAGGATTCTTATCTGATATAACTAGTTTACCTGGAGTTAAGATGTCTATTAAACACATACCATTACCATTTTCTGTAATGGCAAAAATGCTTAATAAGCAGTTAGCAGAATTAAAGTCTAATTATGAAAAAGAAAATGATAAGACTGCTCAAGAGCAATTAAGACAAGATTATGATTCATTAAATGATTTTATTCAGATGATAACAACTAACCAATCTAGAATATTTGATTTTCAAATGCATCTTATAGTAACTGCAGATAGCAAGGAAGAATTAGAACAAAGAAAATTACAAGTTAAAAACTATTTAACATCTATGGAGTTAAGAGCAATTCCTCTTAGGTTTGAACAAAGACAAGTATTGAAATCAATACTTCCAATATATCCTAAGCAACGAATAGAAGAACAAATAGGAACTCCTATTACTACTCCTACAATAGCAGCGATGTATCCTTTTATCTTTGATAGTTTAAAAGATTCAGGTCCTGCTTGCCTTTTAGGAACAGACTTCTCTGGAGGTGTTGTATTGTTTAATCAGTTCTTGTATCAAACAAGAAAAGAGTTTAACAGAAACAACGCTAACATGATTATATTAGGTACTACTGGTAGTGGTAAGTCTACGGCAGCTAAATTATTATTAAGAACGTATATAAGAAATGGCTATAAGACCGTTATAATCGATCCAGAAGGTGAATTAGAAGAGATGGCATCTAGGATGCAAGGAGACTTTATAGACCTTGGTAAGGGTGGCCAATTTGGTATGATAAACCCATTAGAAGTAATTTTAGAAGCTGATGAAGAAGAATTGAAAAACGGATTAGGATATACAGTACTTACTAAAACACTTCAGTTTTTAAAAGCTTTTATGAAGTACTACGATCCAACAATAACTGAGGATATTCTTACGATGTTTAGTGAGATAGCGCAACTTACTTATCAACGTTTTCAAATATCATTTGAAAGTGATTTTTCTCATTTGACATCAGAACAGTACCCGACTTTCTCAGACTTATATGAGACTTTAACAAGAAGACTTGAAGCTTATGGTGATCAAGTTACTCATGAAAGAGATATTTTAGAAAAGCTAGAATTAAAAATAAGACCATTAGTAAAAGAATTAAAATTCTATTTTGATGGTCATACAACCATTCATCCACAATCTAAATTTATTGTATTTAACATAAGAGATTTAATGAATGCTGATGAGAATATTAGAAACGCATTGTTCTTTAACATATTAAAATATGCGTGGTCTAATTGCTTGGACTCTTCAATAAATACAATATTGATGGTAGATGAAGCTCACATATTACTTTCTGGTAATAATACTTTGGGAGCTGACTTTTTAGCACAGATACAAAGACGTGCTAGAAAATATAACAGTGGTACGTTATTCATAACGCAGCAACCAAGTGATTTTGCTGATCCAGCCGTTATTACACAAGGTAAAGCAATATTTGATAATGCCTCTTATTATCTGGTAATGGGATTAAAGAAACAGGGAGCTGAAGATTTATCTCAATTAATAGATTTAAATGATCAAGAAAAAGAAAGTATTAAAAAATATAATCAAGGTGAAGCATTACTTGTATGTGGAAGCAGAAGAATGCAGATAGACGTAAGCGTAACTGAAGCTGAATTAGATTCATTTGGGTCTGGTGGAGGCCTATAAAAAGATGTTTTACATCTTTTTTTTTGCTAATAATTATGATACAATAGGTATATACTAAGGCGGTGTTAGAATGGCTGAAATAGATAATAATGAAGGTAACATTAAGTCTACTAAAAATAGTGTTAGTAGTAATAGTGATGCAAACACTACTAAAACTTTTTATAAAAATACTACTAATAATGGAGTAGAACTTGATATTGAAAACCTAACTTTTGAAGGTGATGCCAAAATCACTATTGAACCATCTAATAATAATTCTGATACTGAAACTTTAACAGAAAATGATAATAATGATTTAAATCGGAAAGAAAGCAATAGCAATTTAGAAAGTGATAACAACGCTGAAACTTTGAATGATGAAAGTATTATTCAAGATGAAAATGTACCGTCAAATAATGATGTTGAAACTTTAAGTGAATATGATAATAATCAAAGTAAAAATGATAATATAACTTCTAATGGTGAAAATCAATCAGAGGATAATCCGAATGAATCCAAAGTGAACGAAGAAAAAGGAAAGAATACTGAAGATTCGAAAGTAGGAGAAAGCAGAGAAAAACCTGCAGAAGATTCAAAAGTAGGAGAAGGCAAAGAAAATAATTCAAATGAATCAAAAGAAGGTAAAAACAAAGAAAATAATCTAGATGAACCTAAAAAAGATAATAATCAAGATAAAAAGCCCGATGAAAAAAATGAGAAACCAGCATCAAAAGAAAATGAAAATAGTGGTGCTGAAGCTCCTAAACCAAATTATAATAAAAAAGAATCAGATGGCACAAAAAATAAAAAGGCAGATGCTAAAAACAAGGAGGCAAGTAGGCCTAAAGGCAAAAATGTTTTAAAAGACAAGGCAAAAAACGGAGCTAAAAAAGCTGGACAAGCAGTTAAAAACAAAGCAACTAATGCTGCTAAAGATAGTGATTTAGGTCAAAGTATAGAAGCTGCTAAAGAAAAAGCACAAAAGGCAAAGCAAGCTGCTCAAAAAGCTAAAAAAGCAGCAGAGCAAACTGCTAAAGTCACCAAAAAAACGACACAGTTGATAGTTAAGATAATAGGAGCAATAACTTCATCATTACCTGTAATGTTAATAATTGTAGGAATTATTTTGGTAGCTGCAATATTATGCGCTTTTACACCGGGTATTGGTGGGGACACTTCCACAGATGAATTGGATAATTATGCTTCAGTGGATCAGAAAACTTTAGCTAAAATACAAGCTTTATTTGCTAAGTATCCAAATGCTGATGGTGCTTTGGCTATGGCAACGGTTGTTTATCCATATTATGATGATTTATGGGGCAACGATGTATCTATGTTAGTAAAATTACCATCTGACGAAGATGAAAATACAACTGATGAAAAAGATGAAGAATCAGATGATGATGAAGATGTGGCGAGTGAAGATGCCGTTGCAGAGGATCAGTATTTAGCATTATTTCAAAAGTATCACTATCGGAAAAAGTTAAAAACTTTATTAAAAAAATTAGAATCAGGTGGTGAAACTGCTTTTTATGAATATTTAAAGACTGAGTATTTTAATAGTAATGGATATGATACAATGATTAGTTATAGTACTAATAAAGATGCATTACCTGATTATATGATAGAAGACCTAAAAAAAATAAAGGATGAATTTTTAAATTATATTGGAAAACAAAAAAATTGTTACACATCCTTATTGCCAGGAACAACTGCTGGTTCTTCGGAACTAATGAAAAGTCCTGTTTATGTTAATGTAAAAAAACCTGGTTGTAGTAATGCTTCAAAGTGTACTGATAATTATTATGATACGCCACTAACACTTGAAGAATATATAAAGGGTGTTGCTTATGAAGAAATAAGTGATACAACAGATATTAATATTTTAAAAGCATTTATGGTTGCGGCCAAGAGTTTCACTCTTAGTAGAAGAACAACAGAGACTGATGGTAATGGTAATTATGTTGCAAACATGCTGTGGACTACGGCAGATCAAGATTTCTGTAATATAGAATTAGGCTGTAATGCTTCCAATATAAAAGCTAATTATGGTTATGAAACTGGTGGAGATAGCGATTTTTTTCATGGTACAAACAGGGGTCCTGCTACAGATGAACAAAAAGCATTATATGAAGAAGCTTGGGAAGCTACTAAAAACGTTTATGTGGTTACAAAAGAAGATGCAACTAAAATTGCCGCTACCGGGTATTATGAAGGAAGCGGTTGTAAGATAGGAACCTGTATGGAAACCGAAAGCTTACTAAAAGATTTTCAAGGAATTGAATATCAATCTACTTTAGCTCATTATTATACTTCATATGCAATTTCTACAGTATCGGATTCAGATGTAAACGTAGCTACAGTTCAGTTAGGTGGTTCTGAAACTTGTGTTGTTTCTAACAATAATAATGCTGCTTTAAGGGCAAAAGTTATTGAGGCAGCTGGGCAAGCTTTAAATACCATTCCTTATTATGAAGGTGGATTAGCAACTACCGCTGGAATTGATGGCAACGACTTTGGTACTGATGTTACGCCAGATGCGTTAGGTAATACTAAAAAGGGCTTGGGTGCACTTGGATTTGTATACTGGGCTTATTGGACAGGCGCTAATGATAATTTAGGTAATATAAATACATTAGAGAATCTAGAAAGTCAAACTTATGAAATAACTGCAGATCAATTATCTGAAGGGGATATTGGATATTCGGCTGATGGTACGGTAGTAGGTATATACATGAATGATGGTAACTGGATAATGGAAGATGCTACTCAAAAAGGTGTTGTAACAAAACCAGATGATAGAATAACTATATATAGAAGAGCTAATATCTTTAAGAGTGAGAATTATAATTATAATATTAGAACACAAAAACCAACTGCGTCAGAATGGGGTTCATGGATGCAGTATGCTAGTACTGATTATATTGGTGAGTGTCCTTGGTATGCAAGAAATAGGGCGTTAGAAATAATTACAGAATTACAAAGTAATGGTACTTTAACTGAAACAGAAGCTACTACATTAAAAAATAGAATTATAGGAACAAGTGGTAATGGTGGTGATTTTTATCCTGGAGCTCGTGCAGATAATGGATATAAAGGAAGTACAAACGTACAGGATGTTAAAGCGGGTTCGTTTTTAGGTCTATATAGTAGAAGTGAATTTGGCCATGTTGCGGTAATAGAATATGCAAATTTAGATGACAACAATGGTGCGGGAAAAATCATAGTAACAGATGGATGGGCTAGTGATGATTCATGTTCATCAACAAATTTTGGCTGTATAAACTTTGCATATCATGATTTTACATATTCCGAATATATAACTTGGGTTTCTCATAAAGATCCACTAGGTAAGGGAGAATATAGATTCAAAGGATACTTATATTTCCTAGATCAGTAGAAAGGATAGATTATGAAATATATAAAAATAATAAC
>CAZBUA010000038.1:0-7846 GCA_964494975.1 uncultured Muribaculaceae bacterium | reverse complement strand
GAAAATCTTCACCTAACTTAGATTTATATTCAGCTTTAAATTGCATAGCTAATTCTTTTAGGTCATCAGCATCAAGTTCTATATCTTGCTTAACACCCTTCTTAGTCTTCATAGCATCAATAAGTTGTTCGAAATATTTCTTACCAACTTCCATAACTACGTCAGAATACATTTGAATAAATCTTCTATAGCAATCCCAAGCCCATCTTGGATTGTTAGACATCTTAGCGATTGCTTCAACAACATCCTCATTAAGACCTAAGTTAAGAATGGTATCCATCATACCAGGCATAGATGCCCTAGCTCCTGAACGAACAGAAACAAGTAGTGGATTTTCTTTATCTCCAAATTTCTTTCCGGTTATTTCTTCCATCTTAGCTATATACTCATTAATTTGTCCTTCAATTTCTGAATTGATTTCTTTACCATCTTCATAGTATTGAGTACAAGCTTCGGTAGTGATTGTGAAACCTTGAGGTACTGGAAGACCAATGTTAGTCATTTCTGCTAAGTTAGCTCCTTTACCACCAAGAAGGTTTCTCATGTCAGCGTTACCTTCTGTAAAAAGGTATACCCATTTTTTCATTTAAATTCCTCCTTAATTAATCGTACCCTCATATTATAACACAAATAAAAAAGCACTTACAACAGTAAATGCTTTATTTTGCCTTATTTTACAGTACTTTTTTATTATTTGGAGTTTGAACTAAGACTTTACAAAATTCCTGCTCAAGAGTGTAGTGATCAAAATATCTATTTTGTACACCTTTTAGCATTAAGTCTCTATCCATATTTTCAAAATGTAATTCAGTATTAAATGGTAACACATCATTTTTAGCTACCACAAACTCTCTTAAAAATTCTCTTACACTTCTTCCATTACCTTCTCTAAAAGGATGAATATACATCAACTGATAATACTCTTCCGCAAGAAAATGAGCATACTCCTGAACCGAACAAATCATATTCACATTATTATTTAAAGTTCTTAGCTCTTCATTTAAATATTCTTCGATTTTGTCAGGAGCGGCAAAATCTCTAAGCTTTGCCATGGTACAATTTCTATACTCTCCTGCAAAAGGATATATACGCTCAAACAAAAATTTATGAACAGCTTTTAAATGATTAGCATCAAACTGTCCTTCTATAGGAAACAAATCTAAATATGATAATTGATTAAAAGTAATTAATCTTTCTTGATTATACAGCTCATCACGATCAGTTATCCCTAAATTATTTTTTAATACTTCGGTTCCCTCTATAAAATAATCATCCCATATGTCTGCCACGAGCATCATCCCTTCTAACCAACTTAATACTATAACTATCTATAAATCTTCTCTTTAATTCTTCTTTTTCTTTATCAGTTACAACAAAACCTTCCATCGCCAAATTAGCCACCGCATTATTTATAGCCTTATCAACTTCTTTTTGGAAACTTTCATCGTCAACATATTCTACTTCTTTCATATTAACTCCTCTTATATTATATATAATAACACATATTGTTACTTTTTCTTCATTTCATTATCTCTTGGATTACATTTTAAATACACTTCTCTTAAATGCTCATTAGATACATGTGTGTATATTGCGGTAGATTCTAATGATTCATGTCCTAATAATTCTTGTACGGTTAATAAATCACAGCCTTCATTAAGAAGGTGTGTTGCAAAAGAGTGCCTTATCATGTGTGGGGATACATGTTTTTTTAATGAAGCCTTTTTAACAACTTTATCAATTAGCATCTCAACCCCCCTTGTTGTTATTTTTTTTCCATTAGCATCAATTATTAAATAATCACATGTAGTGTGGTGTTTTTCTAATATCTTTTTTCTACCATCTGATATAAACACGTTCATAATATCCAAGCAATAATCTCCAAAGGGAACTATTCTTTCTTTATTTCCTTTACCTAATATTTTTATTTCTTTTTGATAATTATCTATGTCTTTTAGCTTAATATTAACAAGTTCTCCAACCCTTATACCGGTAGCATACAATACCTCCAGTATTAGTCGGTCCCTCTGCCCCAAAGAAACTGTAATATCTGGTGTATTAAATAATACTTCTAGTTCTTCAACACCTAAATACTTAGGTAATTTCCTTTCTTTTTTAGGAGTGGATACGTACTTAAAAGGATTAGATTTAACCATGTTATTATTAAATAAATATTTATAGAAACTTCTAAGTGATGATAGTTTCCTTGCAACTGAATTTCTAGATAATTTTCTATCATATAGGTGCATTAAATATCCCTTAATAAATTCATAATCAATATCTAAATAATTAATCATCTCTTTATTTAAATAATTATTAAATTCTAATATATCTATCTTATAATTCTTTATAGTATAATCAGAATAGTTTTTTTCATCATTTAAATATATTAAAAATAAATCCAATTCTCTTATCATGTTATCACCATCTATATTATAACATTAAAAAAGGAAGAAGTGTATTTATATATTTCTTCCTTCATACTTAAGTATGTCATCTAAATCAAGATCAGTATATATATCATCCATATCTACTTCATCTTTATTCTTTGGTGATAAACTTTCTAATAATATTAACAGTTCATCTAATTCCGCTTTTAGTTTGTCTTTTTCTTTATCATCTGCTCGCGCTATTTCTTTTTCAATTATTTCAATACGTTTAAGAATACTATCATCATATGCATCTTCATCATTTTTAACAGCTTCATTCATCTCTTTAAAATCCTTCTTAGTATATTTATGAGTGTCTAAAAACATATTGCATATAGAATCTCCAAACGCTATATCCATCATCTCAGGTGTAGTTTCTAATCGTTCTGTCTTTTTTTTAATAAACTTTTCCCTAGATTTTTTATCATTATCACTAACTAGAGAATCAAGGTTTAATTTTTTCTTAATATCTAGTACTAATCTTGCCTTTTCTCTTGGATCTTCACATAGCATATCATAAGCAATTTTTTGATTTAGAGTAATACTCATCAACATTTCCCAATAAGCAGGTTGTCTATCTTTTGCATAAAAAGTATAATCATAATAATTATCAACAAGCCACTCCAAAATTTTGCCATATGGATTTATAATATTCAATATGTTTTGAAAATAAGATTTACTAATTAATTTATTACCATATTTAACAAAATCATTAGTAGATGTGTAAATTGTATCTGAATCCTTAGAATATAACACTCTAAACATATTATCATCACCAGTTTTATTTTCCTTGAAATAAAATACGTCTTTATCTAAATCAGGATCCTTTTCAAGGCTATGTTCTAACTTTTCCGCCAGATCAATTGGAACTAAGCTTTTAATATGATTTAATAGCATTCTTTGATTATCATAACTAGTAGTATAATTTATTAATCCAACTAACGGAAACTTTCCTAAATAAAGAGTTGTTATATTACCAGTTTCTGAATCTTTAATATTTGTACACAAATAACTATTTCTTTTCAACTCTGCCATACTTCCTCCTAATTATCATATTCTTTATTATATTTTTTAATAAATTTATTTAAATTAGATATCATATCCTGATACATTTTCTTTTTATCTATATTATTATTTTTTCTTCTTTTAGCTTCTGCATAAGTAATTAATTTATCATCAGGATTTAGCTTCTTAATTTTAATGGCTAAATCACGCCTATCACAAATAGACTCCTCTAACTTCTTAGATAATACCAATATATTTACTTTATCAGTAGCTAACGCACCCGTATAAAGCTTGTCATCATCTACGTTACCAATAACTTCTTTTATATCATAAGTATCTATCATGCCTTTAATCTTCTTATCTTTTACATAAGTATCATATAAATATTTATAAAAATCATACTTATTTAATATCTCTTTTTTATTTTTTGTTCTCATTACTGCTGACTGATATTCATTAAAAGTCATTAAAGAATTAACCAAAGTTTTATTTAGTTCTGTAGTATTAACATACAACGCATCAATATCTTTATAAAATATTAAGTTAATGCTAGTTTTAAGTTTGTCATTAATAAGTCTAAAACAGCACTCCAAATCTTTGTTACTATTGCAATTAATGTTCTTACTTAAATTATCTTTAATAAACGTTTGAATATCTGAAGGTAGGCATTTAAATAAATCTACATAATCATCATAATTACTAAGATATTCATCAATAACTCTAATGTTACCACTAATTATTGGTAATAAATGCTCATGATCATATTTATTATTACCCTTAAAATATAAAGTGTACTTATCCATAATACAAGACTCCTATCATATAAATATTAACACTTTTATATGTTAAAAGTCAATTTATTATTACCTTTTTCAGCACTTCTCGAAGGATTATCATCAACATACTTATTAACACTACAAATAATTTGTGTATTAATATCTGCATACCCTTTATTTTGGTCTTCAAGGAAATGTTTCCATATCATACTCTTTTTAACCACTTTCTTAGTATCAATTAAACTATCTACTCCTGACAAACCTTTTTATTTGTTTTGCAATGACTATCTTGTTATGTAAATCTTTAGATACATAATTAACTAATCTAGTTACGTTTTTATCTACTAAGGCAACTTGTTGCCAATCATTAGCATCACAAAATTCAGGGTGTACTAGACATGCCCTTAAATAATTCTTATTTAAATCTTCTCTTACTTTTTTAGCACTAATAACGTTGCCTTTGGCATCTTTAGGTCCAAATAATTGTCCATCTTCTTCAAGTACAACGTTTCTATCTAAGAAATTACACATTAGTTCAAAAAGTTTCTTTTGACCCATACTAAATTTTCCCTCTTCAAATTGCTCTCCACTAATCATAAAATCTTCTCTAATAAGTCTTGCTATGGTACTAGGATCTATTTGTAATACGTCAGCATCATTACTATACAGTACTTTATAACCACGTTCATGCTCGTTCTTACTCTTTTTAATAAAGAACGTATCCCTACCAACTTTGTTTGATAAATTATTTCTAATGTTATCTCCTACGCTGGTTTTAAATTCTATATATTTTTTCATAAAGTCTTTGTTTTCACTAATAAAATCCCTATTAGCTTCAATGAAAGCTTTTACTTCTTTTGTTTGAAAATAATCTAATAAATTTATTAAATCATCAGCATCAGTACAGTAAGTAGTATATTTGTATATTGCTCTTAAATCCATATAAGCTAAATAACATGTCTCTACCTTTTTTGTGTTAGGATTTTTTAAATTAACACATAAATAATATTTTTCTGCCATAATTACCCCCATAAATTAAAGGATATGTTAGCATAATTACAATAAATAGTCAATAAAAGCTAAGTTTTATAACTTAGCTTTTTTTCTATTAATATATAATCCAAATAATGTTATCACTGATATACCGCCTAATATTATATTAAATAACATATTATCTTTTGTTGGTGGATTATTTATTTTTGTTGTAGTAGTTGTTACTGGTAATGCTTCTCTTTCACCATATACATATAATGAAAGATTGCTTACATCATGTAATAATAAATCATCAGAATTAAATGCTTCAACATCAAATGCTGCTTTTAAATATACCAAATCCGTATCATTAATTATACTTACTGGATATAAATCTGATTCTAAGAACTTACTTGAAACAAACTCATAATCTTCATCAAATTCCAAAATTAAAGGTTTACAAGTTGAAATATTATCATCTAATACAAAAAGACTAAATATATATCCTTTTTTTGTTTGTTCCATTGAAATGCCAAGCATAGGACTACCGATAAAATAAAAATCATCAGGTAGTTCTGTGGTTAAATCATATATCAATTTGTTTTCTGTACCATCATTATTTAATAAATATATTTTACCTTCTTCAGTTATTACCATAAAACCATCTTTTGTTTTTATCATCTTATATATTACGTCAATATCAAGAGTTCCTGCTTCTCTGGTATTTATAATAGTAGTTCCATTTTTATCTGTTTTAACAAAAACATCACTTTCATCACTCGCAATTAAAGCATACCCATCTTCTAATTCAATTAAAGAATTTTCCATATCAATATACATTTGTCTTTTTTCAAATAAAATAGTTCCGTTTTCTTTTGAATATTTTCTTAAACCATTTCCTGCTGTTATATATCCATCGTCTACTTCTATTACAGAATTAAATTGGCAATAATCTCCTTCACTGTAACTCTTTTGCCATAGTACATTACCATCTTTATCAAACTTTACAATAGCAGCATCATTAACATTATAACTATCATAAGTTAATCCTGGTATATCAGTAGAGTTAAAAGAGCCTACTGCAACATATCCATCCTCTACTTCAATAATAGATAGTAATAAATCATCTCTATCACCTCCCCATTTTTTGTCCCATATCTTTTTTCCTTCATTATTATATTTAGTAATGATAGAATCTAGCCTGCCATTGGAAGTTATAATTATATTTGATAAGTATCCATCCGATATTTTAATAAAATTAACAGGCAAATACATATTTTCTAAAGTATAATTATCCATTTCAAAATCAAAATCCTTAACCAATTCCTTAGCTTGTACTATTATTGGTAATAATAGTAAAAATAATATTAATATTAGTATATTGTATTTCTTTTTCATTTCTTACTCTCCTATTATTATAATTTAAACATATATGTTTATTAATGTCAAGTTTTTTTGACACAATGTGTCAAATAAAAAGTTAATAATTAAATATTAACTTTTTTGAATACAAACAACTTGTTAGTTATGTAATTAAACATAAATGTTATTAATGAACTAATTATTTTTGCAACACCACTATCAAGATTACATCTTTCTATTAATAATATAAGTATGGAGGAATCTATTATGAAACCTATAACTCTAAATAATATAAAAAAGAATAATTGATAAAATCTATCTTTTTTGCGTTTAGGTCTACTATTAAACAACCTCTGATCCCATATAAATAATACTATAAAAGATATTGAATATGCTATTGTGTTAGCTACTAAATACCTTCCTTTGGTAATCCAAGTAATAAAGAAATATAATGCATAAAGTATTCCTGTACACACGGTAGATACGAATGTATACTTAATAAATTCTTCATTCTTATCATAAAACTTTTCAAACTTGTTTTTTTTTCTAAATAACTTCATTTTTCTTTTCCTATCCTGTATGTTAACATAGATGTTTATTTACAAATCTTACTTAACAATTTTTTTATTTTCTTTAATGAATTATTGTTCTCTTTATTAAAATTATAATCTTTTTTATAATCATCAGTTTTCTTTACATTGTTTAATAAATACCTGCGAAAAGTTATTCTATTTTTCTTATACACTCCATAATTGCTTTTAGAAACATATTTTGCATTATATGATTCTTGACCGCCTATTCCCGGAATAAGAACCATAAATCTTTGCATCTCTAAACATTCCGTAACCGTAGCACCTCCAGGTTTTGTAATAACAATATCACTTATCTTTAACAATTCATATACATTATTTATAAAACCTAGTATTTTAACGTCAGTATAATTACCTTTTTTTACCAACGATTCACAATCTAATTTTAATTTTTTATTATTGCCACAAATAAAAACAATCTGATAATCAAGTTTAACTGATAACAAAGTTTTTAGGTATTTATAATATACGTTGCTACCATTTGAACCACCACCAAAAAATATAATTGTTTTTTTATTAGTGTCTAATTTATACTTTTTATATATACTGTTTATCGAAGATAAATTTAGGGACAATTTTTCATTATATGGAATTCCGTATGGTAATATCGTATGTGAATAACAATTATTTTTAATCATATCTTTCTTTACCAACTCGTTTGCAACTATAAATATTTCCTCTTTATCATCACTAGACATCCAAATATCATGAG
>CAZBUA010000037.1:704-7955 GCA_964494975.1 uncultured Muribaculaceae bacterium | reverse complement strand
AAATTTAAGTATTTACTCATATTGAGCAAAGCCTTATTTTATAAGGGTTTTATTGGTTTTTAAATTATTCCGTTATTGCAATTTAATGGCCCCCTGAAGAGAACTAAAATTCTTTTTTAGATAATTTAGCACTAATACATTTATATATATTCTTGTAATATCGTTATTCTCTTTTTAATAGGCATTGCATTAATCACTTATTTTAAAATATTAATTATTTTGGTATAATTGAATAAAGGATGTGACAACATTGATTATTAAAATAAGTAATTATGAATTAGAATCAAATGCTAATGATATAAAAAAAGATATTAAATATGGCGGAGAAAATAATTTGCTTGAAAAAGCTTTAAAGGAAAATCCATTAAATGAAGATATTGCTTTGGTTGCTATGAAAATATGTTTAATAGATATTACTAATGGTACTAACTTAAGTAGAAATTTAGGCAAAAATGGAGGATTATATAAATTATCAGAAAAAATAATCAATTCAAATTTTGATGAACGAGTAAAAAATGGTGATTTAACAATTGTAAATGAATTGGCTAAGTGGACAAAAGAAACGTTTAATAAAAACTTATTTTCATTTATTTCCAAATATTGTTTGTATCACAATTATCATTACTATAATAAAGATGACTATGCTATATTTGATTCAGTATTATGTAATAATTTATATAAATATATATCAAATGAAGATTTTCAAAAAATAACTGGTTGCAAATTAATGAAAAATTCATTTTATAAAATGAAAGATAATTTTGATTATTTAAGTTATATGAAAGTAATTGATTTTATTATTAAAAATAATGATATAACTGTTGAACGACCGCACAGAAAATTAGATTGGTTTATCTGGTATAAAAATAGACAATAGTTTTCCGGTACCACTAAGTTACCAACATATAACAATAGAAAGGATGATTTAAATGAAGTTAGTAGCGTATTTCTCTCATACTGGAGAAAACTACTCAGTAGGAGTAATTGACAAGGGTAATACAGAGATAGTAGCAGAGCGTATAAAAGAGCTAGAAGACTGTGATATCTTTGAAATAAAGCCTGTATATAATTATTCGAATAGTTATGAAGAGTGTTGTAAGGAAGCTAAAGGTTTTTTAGAAAATAATGAAAGACCAGTATTAAAAGAATATTTAGATAATATAGATAAGTATGACACTATATACTTAGGTTATCCAATATGGTATGGAACAATGCCAATGGAGGTTTATACTTTTTTATCTCATTATGATTTTAATGGTAAGACTGTTAAACCATTCTCAACTAATGAAGGATTAGGTTTAGGATCTAGTGTATCAGATATAAAGAATATTATCCCTCAAGCTAACGTATTAGATGGTTTAGAGATAAAGGGAAGTATGGCAAGAACGTCTGATGATAAGATTAAGAATTGGATATAAAGAAAGTATTAATACTACTTTCTTTTTCCTATGATATAATAATTATAAGAATTAATGGAGGCTATTATGTTTAGAAGAAGTAGTGGATTAGGTTGTTTATCTGTTTTGTTTTTACCTTTCTTACCTTTATTAATGATAAGTTGGTTTCTAGAGGGAGCAGGATATAAGCATGGTAGAAGAAGATAATATTATGTTAGAAGAATTAAGTTTAAAAATATCATTTAGTTGATATTTTTTTCTTTTATGATATAATACTAAGCTTATAAAGAGGGAAGAATATGCAAAAGTGTGACAATATAACAAATTATTATTCATGTAATAAAGCCATGTTTTTATATTTTTATGATTTAACTCATGAATCTAATATTTTAGGAAAATATACAATTAGTAAGGATTGTATATGTGGAGCTCAAATGGGTACTATTTTTAGTATCTTATTAAGTTTAAAAGAAGAATTAATATCTAAAGAAACTTCAGAGTCTAAATTACTTGATAAGTGTTTAGAAAGATGTGTTGATATGATAGCAACTAAAACAGTTTCTGGATATAAAATTGGTGATTATGTATCCCCTGATGCAATAACTTTAGTTTCTGTTATTAGAAACAAGATAGCACATGGAGAATACGTAATAGACTTTGGTAACAAGTCAGTAATCTTATTTGATGAAGATAAAAAAATAATATTAAGTGTTAATAGTTTATCTAAATTTGTTATTGCTGGAATAGCGATGAAATTAAACTTTGATAATAGTAGTGTTTATGAAAGAGATATAACTTATTTTAATAATAAGCAAAAAGAAAGAGAAAAACCTTTAAAGTGTAAGAGTGAAGTAAAAAATGTTATTAAAAAAAGTAAAAACATTCATATTACTATTAGGAGTAAAGATGGTTCTCCTATAGGTATGGCAAACAAAGTAACGTTTGAGCATTATATTGAAAAATTTAAAAAAACTAATGATGTTAAAGTGTTTAATGAATTAGAAAATAAACTAAATAAAAATAATTGTATATTAGAAAGAAAAACAGAATACTTAAAGGAAGAAGAGAAAGTAAATAATTTAATTAATTATATTACTAACTCTACTAACTTTGAAGAACTTGATTATCAAAAACAATTAGAGTTAATAGGAAAAGAAGTTCATAGAATTATGAATCCTAAGTATAATGAAATTGAACTTAAAACTTGCAATTTTTATATTTTACAAATATTAGAACAAATGAATGAAATGGGAACTACTGATTTTAAGACTATTTCTGATGCTGTTTGTGAAAAGTATACAAAGATATATATTAATTATGATGTTTTAGCTAGTGGCACTATAAACATGTTTAACGCATTATTTTCTTATTGTCTTGATGACTTGTATAATGATAGAACTAATGGATTAGATTATGAAACGTTAAATTTAAATGATGTAAAACTTTTATATTTTAAAAAGAGTAATACTTATATAGAAGCAGAAAATAAATATAATTGTTCAGAAGCTAGTTATAAAAGCATAAAAAAACAACATGATAAGGTGTTAAATAACTTAATGATTCAGCAATCAAAAGGTGATACATCTTCAGTGCTTAGAATAAGTGAATTAGAGAAAATACTTTCAAATAAATTAGAAGAACAAGATAAAAAAAGGCAAGAGTCTAAAAGAGAGTTTGAAGCCTTGAAAACATATTATGAAAATAATTGTTTGTTTACAAGAAACAAAGCAATTATAAATGGAATAAGAAATTCTATAGCGCATGGTAATTATGAAGTTGTGTGTGATGGAGATTTTAATGATGCTAAAATAATATTTAGTGATATATATAAAGGTGAATTAACTTTTAAAGCAGAAATTCTCGTATTAAATTTTTTCAATACTCTAGATAGTAATTATCAGATTATTAATAAATATATTGCTGACAAAAAGATTAAATACGAAGATGAAGAAGAAATGCCGGTTAAGAAACAATCTAAATTTAAAAAGATATTATCAAAAATAAAGAGGAATTACTAATAAAATAGGCTTTATTTAATATTGTTGACACAAAAGTATTAGGTATATAATTAATGTTAGAGAGGAAATAATATGGAATTACTAAATAATAAAACTTTATTTATAGGCATGTTAGATAATATTGATATTATATTAAATAATGAATTCTATAAAGATAAAGAGTCACTTATAGAGGTAAAAAAGCATAGTTAAGTGCTGGTATGACAAGTATGTAAAAACAAGCTCATTAAAGAATATTGATATTAAAGATTTAGAGTTTATTGATTTAGAAATAACGGATTTCTTTGATAAGTATATTAGTACTGAGTCTTCTGTAGAAAACTATGCAGAAAGACTGTATTTTGATTTTAGTGAACTTGAAAAAAATTGGAAAAAAGAAATGTTAGGATAATGTGATTATTTAGTTATAATGACATTATCTTTTATTTTATAGTATATGTTATTATATAAATGAATTTAAGTGTGTAAACATGATTTAAGTGCGTTCAAAAATAGAAAGGATGCATAATGAAACTAGACATTGAACGTTTAAGAAAAGAAGGGAAGCTAAAGACTTTAGACGATGCTTTTAAAGAGTATCCATCTGAAGATTATTTAGAAGACTTCTATGTATGTGAAAAACCAGTAAGTAAATCAAAGTATGTAGTAGGAGACATAGTATATGTAAGAAAGTATAAATACGAAGATGGTAAGGAAGATATGAATCATTTATTTGTTGTGATAGATGCTCCTAACATGTTAATGCCACTAGAATATGCTTGCATGTTAATATCATCACAAGTTCAAAAGTTAAAATATAAAACTAATATGTTTATACCAAAATCTTATACTAATGGTTTGTTAAAGAATAGCATTGTTAAAACTGATGTTATATATGATATAAGTATTGATAATGTTGTTGGAAAGATTGGAAAATTAGATATTACTCAAATAGAAGAAATATTAGAAAAATATGCATTATTATTTTCTCCAAGAACTTCTGTTGAATAAAAAAGAATGATTACCTGTAAAGTAGGGTAATCATTCTTGCTTTTACTTCAATAAAACCTTCTTCTTTAAGATAGCCTAACTCTCTTGACATGGCACTTCTGTCAATAGCAAGATAGTCAGCTAGATCGGTAAAGGAAAATGGTAGGTAGATGTTTCTAGAACCATGCTTTTTAGAGATGATAGAAAAGTATGCTAAAAGCTTGTTTCTTATTGTCTTCTTAGTAAGCATTTCTATTCTTTCATTTCTTTCACCAACTATGTTGGTAGTGATTTCTAGTAAGTTTCTAATAAACTGATTATACATATAACTATTAGTTTGATCATCACTAAACAATCTAGAGTAGTCAACTATTATTAGCTTAGTATCTTCTTTAGTTATAACCTCACACTCACTATCTGATAGTGAAGATAGGCTAGAACCAAAGACGGCATTTTCTTCTAGCTCCTCAACTATTGTTCTGTTACCATTATAATCTGTCTTGGTAATTAGAATACTTCCTTCTAGTATGATACCAATTATATTATCTGCCTTTATGGTAGATAATATAGGGGTATCTTTTTTAAAATTAAAAGTTAAAGCCTCTAAGTTCTTTAGTAATTTTACCTTGTCTTTATCACTTATTTTATTAAACGGATCAGTCATTTTACACCTCTTTGTAAAATAATACCACTTTTTTTGATTTGTTGCAATTGCAACAATACTTATTATTTTATTATGATATACTTAAGATAATAACAGAGAGGTAGGTAAAAATGAAAATTATTAAAAGAGATGGTCACATGGTTGACTATTGTCCAGAGAAAATAGCTACTGCAATAAGCAAAGCTAACAACGAAGTGGCAGAAGAAGAGCAAGCTTCAGAGACACAAATAAAAAACATTATTAAATATATAGAAGGTTTAGGCAAGAAAAGAATGCTTGTTGAGGACATTCAAGATACTATTGAAATGAAACTTATGTCCATTGGTAAGTATGAACTTGCTAAGAAGTATATTACTTATAGATATACTAGGGAATTAGTTAGAAGAAGTAATACTACTGACCTTGCTATTAAAGAGTTAATAGATGGTGAAAATGAGTATTGGAATAATGAAAACTCTAATAAGAACGCTAAGGTAGTTACTACTCAAAGAGACTATTTAGCAGGTATCACATCAACTGATATTACTAGACGTTTCTTACTTCCAGAAGACATTGTAAAGGCTCATGATGAAGGTATTATTCACTTTCATGATGCTGATTACTTTGCTCAGAACGCACTTCATAACTGTGATTTAATAGACCTTGAAGACATGCTTCAAAATGGTACTAATATTAATGGGGTTATGATTGAAAAACCTCATAGATTCTTAACTGCAATGACCATTGCAACGCAGTTGATTACGGCTGTATCATCTAGTCAGTATGGAGGATGTACAATTACTCTTACTCATTTAGCTCCTTTTGTAAGGGACAGCTATAACAGATATTTAAAGAAGTATAAAAATAGAAAGTTTAGTAAAGAAGATTGTGAAAAGTATGCTAAAGAAGATTTGGCTAAAGAGATAACTGACGGAGTTCAAACTTTCCAATATCAAATAAACTCTATGACTACTACTAATGGACAAGCTCCATTCTTAAGTGTTTGTATGTACTTAGGTGAAACTAAAGAATATAAAGAAGAACTAGCTATGATTATTGAAGAGTTCTTAAAACAACGTATTATTGGTATGAAAAATGAAAAGGGTGTTTACATAACTCCAGCTTTTCCTAAATTATTATACATACTAGAAGAAGATAATATGGATAAGAAGGGTAAGTATTATTACTTAACTAAGTTAGCAGCTGAATGTACTGCTAAACGTATGGTACCAGATTATATATCTGAAAAGATGATGAAGCAATTAAAGATAGATAAGAATGGTGATGGACAATGTTATCCTTGTATGGGATGTAGATCTTTCTTAACACCATATGTAGACGATAATGGTAAAGCTAAGTATTATGGTAGGTTTAACCAAGGTGTTGTTACTATTAACTTGGTTGACTTAGCCCTAACAGCTGATAAGGATCCAGACTTATTCTGGAAAGTCTTTGAAGAAAGACTAGAATTATGTCATAGAGCTTTACAAATAAGACATAAGAGATTAAGTAACGTAACGTCTGATGTTGCACCTATATTATGGCAACACGGAGCTTTAGCAAGACTAGGTAAGGGAGAAAGTATTCATGAGTTATTACATCACGGATACTCAACCATATCACTTGGTTATGCAGGCTTATATGAATGTGTTAAGTATATGACTGGACATTCTCATACTGATAATGGTAAGGGTAAGGAGTTTGCTCTTGAAGTAATGCAAAAGATGAATGATAAGTGTAAAGAGTGGAAGAAAGCAGAGGATATAGACTATAGTGTTTATGGTACTCCTATTGAATCTACTACATATAAGTTTGCTAAGTGCTTAAGAGAAAGATTTGGCACAATAAAAGGTATTACTGATAGGGATTATATTACTAATTCATATCACGTACCAGTATTTGAAGAAATAGATGCATTTACTAAGTTAAAATTAGAAAGTGAGTTTCAAAAACTATCACCAGGTGGTGCAATTAGTTATGTAGAAACTCCAAATCTAACTAATAACCTTCCTGCAGTAATGGAAATAATTAGATTTATATATGATAATATCATGTATGCAGAGTTAAATACTAAGTCTGATTATTGCCAAGAATGTGGATATACCGGAGAGATATTAATAGATGATAACTTAGAATGGTATTGTCCAAATTGTGGTAATAGAGATCATGATAAATTAAACGTTGCAAGAAGAACTTGTGGATACATAGGAAGTAACTTCTGGAA
>CAZBUA010000037.1:0-694 GCA_964494975.1 uncultured Muribaculaceae bacterium | reverse complement strand
TCAAGAGATAAAAGAAAGAGTGTTACACGTAGATAATAAATGCGCTGATGGTGAGTAATCATGAGATATAACACTATTAGAAAGATGGATATATCAAATGGTCCAGGTGTTAGAGTATCTATATTTATGCAAGGATGTACCTTTAACTGTAAGAATTGTTTTAATCCAGAGACTCATGACTTTAAAGCAGGTAAAGAGTTTACTGATGAAACAATTAATAAAGTGTTAGACTTATGCAGTAATGATTACATAGTAGGTTTATCTATATTGGGTGGTGAACCTATGCATCCTAAAAACATAGATGGTACTTTGAAGTTAGCTAAAGTATTTAAAGAAAAATACCCAGATAAGAACTTATGGGTATGGACCGGATTCTTATTTGATAGAGATTTAAAAGATAAAGAAGTATTAAAATACATAGATGTTTTAGTAGATGGACAATTTGTTGATGAATTACATGACTTCACTTTAGAATGGAGAGGATCTTCTAATCAAAGAGTAATAGATGTACAAAAGTCTTTAAAGAAAAATAAAATAATTAGTTATGGAGAATAATATGTTAAAACAAGAAGTTAATATAAAAAAAGTACAAGATAAAGCAATCATTCCAACATACGGAACAGACTATGCTGCTGGAGCTGATCTTTATGCTTGTATAGATGGTGCGGAGACCTTTAATCCAGGTGAAACCAAG
>CAZBUA010000036.1:0-8128 GCA_964494975.1 uncultured Muribaculaceae bacterium | reverse complement strand
TCTTCAATCTTTTCTTTTCCTTTAGATAGAGCCTTATCAATAGCTTCATCAATCTCATCTTTTGAAAATTTTGAAAACAGCTTATAAATACTTATTTCTTTTGTGTTTGAAATTTTTTTTCTATCAGCCATTGAGGTTTGCCCTAAAGAACGAATGTTTAATCTTCTTAATGCTTTAGCTTCTATTTGTCTTACTCTTTCCCTTGTTAAATTATATTTTTCGCCAACCTCAGTTAATGTATAACATTTATCGTTATAAAAACCAAATCTTAATTTTATTACCTCTTTTTCTCTAATCGTTAAAGTATTTAACATGTTATCAGCCATATCACGAAGTGATGCCTTGATAGCTTCTTCCTCAGGATTTTCAGAATTAATATCCTCAATAAAGTCACCTAAAAAGCTATCACTTTCTTCACCCACTGGGGTATCAAGAGATATCATATCTTGACCAAACGTAAACAGTTCAAGAACTTTATCAATAGGAATGTTTAATTCTATTGCTAGCTCTTCATTAGTAGGCTCTCTATTAAACTTATCATATAATTTTTTTCTTGTTTTATTAAGTCTAAATAATTGTTCATGTGTATGAACGGGAATACGAATCGTTCTTGCATTATCTGCTATATACCTAGTAATAGCTTGCCTAATCCACCATGTAGCATAAGTAGAAAATGCACAGCCTTTAGAAATATCAAACTTATCAGCGGCTTTCATAAGGCCAATATTACCCTCTTGAATTAAATCTAAAAAGGGAATATTTGATGTGTTAATATATCTTCTAGCAACTGATACAACAAGTCTTAAGTTACTTTCAACAAGCTTGTTTTTAGCTAAAGCATCACCATTAGCAGCCTTATCTGCTAAGGTTTTTTGATAATCAACATCAAGCAATTTAATATTGCCTATCTCTCTTAAATACATCTTAACTGAATCATCAGTAGTAATCCCTAATTCTATTTCTTCATCGGTTAAGATTTTAATAGCTTTTTCCCTTTGCAATTCTTCTAAGGTTGGTTCTTTATAAACATACTCATCATTTTTCAAGCTATCACCTCTTTTTAATTTGTATATTATATCATAAAAGCAAAAAAATAGTTAGTTTTAACTATTTTATTTTTTTAAGTATTTTTCATAAGTATCAAAATCTGAAGTTTTTAAATTTGTTTTAGATAATTCTTCAAATAATTTTCTTTGGTTTCTATCTAGTTTAGTAGGTGTTACAACGTTTAATATTACGTATAAATCACCAGCAGTTCTTGCTCTAGGTCTTTTTATACCCCTACCTTTTATTCTCTGTTTATCACCAGATTGACTACCAGCAGGAATGTTTATAATTACTGATCCGTCTAACGTTGGGACTTCTTTCTTACATCCCAAAGCTGCCTCACTAATTGTTAAAGGTAAGCTTACATATAAATCCTCATCACTTCTTTTGAACAATGCATGATCTTTTACTCTAATTTCTATGTATACATCTCCGTTAGGCCCACCATTTTCTCCAGCTGGTCCCTTACCAGAAACTCTTAAATGGTCTCCGGTATCTACTCCTGCTGGAACTTTTATAATTATGTTCTTACGTGTTTTTTTCTTACCAGTACCATGACAAACATCACACTTTGAAGTGTAAGTTTCACCAGTGCCACCGCAAGTAGGACATGGTCTTTGTGTTATGAAAGCCCCCAAAATACTTCTTTGTTGTTCTTTTACATAACCGCTTCCATTACAACTAGCACAAGTTTTAACTCCTGTTCCTCCATGACCATCACAGCTTGGGCAAGTATCCATTATATCTAGTTGTACGGTGGTTTCGGTACCAAAAGCCGCCTCTTCAAAATCCATCTCAAAAATTACACTAACATCTGGTCCTTTAGTAGCAGTGTTTTGCTTGCTTCTGGAAGATCCACCAAAGAATGAAGAATCGCCTCCAAAATTAAAACCACCACCAAAAATATCTTTTAAGATATCTGACATGTCAAAATCTTGGAATCCAGAAAAGCCACCAGCTCCTCCATAACCACCATTTTGATCAAAAGCAGCGTGACCAAACTGATCATACTTGCTTCTCTTATCAGAATCAGATAAAACAGCATATGCTTCTTGTGCCTCTTTAAACTTTTCGGCCGCGTTTGGTTCTTTAGAAACATCTGGGTGATATTTTTTAGCTAACTTTCTAAACGCACTCTTAATTTCTACATCTGATGCATCTTTAGAAACACCAAGAACTTCATAATAATCTTTCTTATCCATACTTCTTACCTCCTACTAACTATTATAAATATTAATAAATTGATCAATTAATTCATTAAAGTAGTTTATTCCTTGTTCAATTATTTTATTATCATTTAAATTAAAACCAATAGTTTTAAGTTCGTCAAGGGGCATCATACTACCACCTAATGATAAGAATTTCTTATATTTTTCTAAAAACTCTTTATCACCTGATAATATTTTTTTAGCTACATAACAAGCCCCACAAATTCCTATTGAATATTTATAATAATAAAATGATGTATAAAAGTGTGGCACTCTAGCCCAGTTATACTTAGAATCTTCTGTACCTTTAACTAGAGGACCATAATATCTATCTTTTATATTGTCATAAATGCTATTGAAATCCACCTCAGTAAGTGATTCTCCATTATATACTTTATCATGTACTATTTTTTCAAATATTGATCCTTCTGCTAAAGTACCATAAAAATTATTTGAAAAAACATCTAATATATTATTAATGGCACTAAGTTTTTCATTCTTATCATCACTATTATTAATTATATAATTAGATAGTAATATCTCGTTAGTAAGTGACGCTACTTCCGCTACCAAAATAGAATATTCAGACTCATTAGTATCGTTATTTTTCTTACTATAATAAGAATGCATTGCATGTCCTAATTCATGAGCTAAAGACGAAACACCTACATAATCATCAGTATAATTTGCTAAAACAATAGGATTACCTACAAAGGCATCAGTTTGATAATAGCCACTTTTTTTGCCCTTATTTGGATAAAAATCAATCCATCTATTATCAAAAGCACTAGCAATAACATTAACATAATCATCATCATAAACTCTTAGTGCTTTAATTATAATTTCTTTTGCATCTTCCGGTGTGTATGTCTTTGTAGAATTTTTTGTTAACGGTGCAGCTAAATCATAAGGATATAATTCATCTAGCTTCAAGACACTTTTAATCATATCATAATATTTATATAATACGTTAATATTTTTATCAGCAGCCTCAAGTAAGCTGTTATAAGTATCAACACTTACTCCATCCGGATATAAATACATCTCTAAATCAGATTTAAATCCCCTTGCTTTAGCTACCACAGAATCCGCTTTTATATTACCTTCATAATCAGTAGCAATTAACCCTACATACTTTTTTAAAACCTTATTTCTAGCTTCGTAAGCACTTTTTCTTACCATTCTATCCTGAGACCTTATATATTTAGAATAATTACCATTAGTTAATTTAACATCATTATCATCTTCATCTTTTATGTATCCATAATCAAATATAGAATTAGTAATAATACTAAAATTATTTTCATACTTACTTTGAAGATCTGTTATGTTTGAAAGAAGTTTTTCTTCCGTTTCACTAAGAGTATAAGGCTGATTACGATATATCATTTTAAGATTAAAATCATATTTTTTTAACTTATCATAATTATTTACATACTTTTTTATAACATCATAATTAGTACTTAACAATTCAGGTACCGCAAAACTTGTCTTTTCACTAGCTGTTGAAAAATAATTTAATATTTTATTATATCTTTTTTTATTTTTCTCATTTTCTACATCTTCATCATTCTTAGAAGAAGCATAAACATATAAATTTGTCATTAAAGTATCAATATTATCATCAAGCTGCAAAAAATCATATAGCGTTTGTTCATCTTTAGCTATTATACCTTTATAATCTGAAATATTATTTACATAACTTTGCAATTTTTTATAATCAGCTTCCCACTCGTCATCATTCTTATATAAACAGGTTAAATCCCATTTATACTTATCACTAATATCACTACGTAGTTTCTCTTCTTTAGCCATTATTCTCCTTATTAAGCATAAAGTTCTAGTTTCCTAGAACTTCTGCATTATATATTATTTTTTCTCTTCAAACTCTGCATCTACTACTTCTGCATCATCATCTTTTTTACCCTTTTTACCTTCTTTTTCTGCTTCTGCTTGGGACTTCTTGTTAGCTTCTTCATAAACTTTAGAACCTAATTCCATAGCCTTAGTAGATAATTTTTCAGTAGCAGCTTTAATCTTGTCAACGTCTTCAGATTCTAATTCTTTCTTAAGATCCTTAACTAAGTCTTCTGCCTCATTTTTATCTTTCTTATCTACTTTATCATCTAAGTCTTTAATAGCTTTTTCAGTAGCAAAAATCATTTGTTCTGCTTCGTTTTTAGCATCTGCTAAAGCCTTTTTCTTTTCATCAGCATCTTTATTAGCTTCTGCTTCTTTTACCATCTTATCAATTTCTTCATCTGATAAATTTGTAGAAGCTGTAATAGTTATTGCTTGTTCCTTCTTAGTTCCTAAATCTTTTGCTTTAACATTAACAATACCATTAGCATCAATATCAAAAGTTACTTCGATTTGAGGCACTCCTCTTGGAGCTGGTGGAATGTTAGTTAATTGGAAATTACCAAGCGTCTTATTATCTGAAGCCATTGGTCTTTCACCCTGAAGTACGTGGATGTCAACTGCTGGTTGATTATCAGCAGCAGTTGAAAATACTTGTGATTTTGAAGTAGGTATCGTAGTGTTCTTTTCAATTAAAGTAGTCATTACGTTACCCATTGTTTCTATACCAAGTGATAATGGTGTAACATCAAGTAATACGATATCATTAACATCACCTGTTAAAACACCACCTTGAATAGCTGCTCCCATTGCAACAACCTCATCTGGGTTAACACCCTTAGAAGGTTCTTTTGATAATTCTTTTCTTATTAATTCTTGAACCATAGGAATACGTGTTGAACCACCAACAAGTAATACCTTATCAATTTCTGATGCCTTTAACTTAGCATCCTTCATAGCTTTTCTAACTGGATCTAGTGTTGAATCAACTAAATCTTCAACAAGTTGTTCAAACTTACTTCTTGTCAAAGACATTTCAAAGTTAACAACACCATCTGGTCCTTGTGCTAAGAACGGAAGTGAGATTTGTGTAGTAGTCATACCAGACAAATCCTTCTTTGCCTTTTCTGCAGCATCTTGTAATCTTTGCATTGCCATCTTATCATTAGATAAGTCTAATTTATATTCATCATTAATTTCATCAACTAGGAAGTCAACGATTCTTTGGTCAAAATCATCACCACCTAAATGGTTATTTCCTGAAGTAGCTTTAACTTCAAACACGCCATCACCTAACTCAAGAATAGAAACATCAAAAGTTCCTCCACCCAAGTCATAAACAAGTACCGTTTGTGCTTGTTCTTGCTTATCAAGACCATATGCTAAAGCGGCAGCGGTAGGCTCATTAATTATTCTTTCTACCTCAAGACCAGCTATCTTACCTGCATTTTTAGTAGCCTGACGTTGTGCGTCATTAAAATATGCTGGAACCGTAATAACGGCCTTAGTTACGTTCTCTCCTAAATATGCTTCAGCAGTCTTCTTAAGATCACCTAAGATTATGGCAGAAACTTCCTCTGGAGTATATTCCTTACCATTAGCCTTTACTTTTTTACTAGTACCCATAAGTCTCTTAATAGATCTTATGGTATCAGGATTAACTACCATTTGACGCTTAGCAGCTCCTCCTACGATAATGTCTCCATCTTTAAATGCAACTACTGAAGGAGTTGTTCTTTCTCCTTCTGGATTAGCTATAACCTTAGCTTCTCCACCTTCATATACAGTAACACATGAGTTTGTTGTACCTAAGTCAATACCTATTGTTTTACTCATAATTTATCATCCTCTCTTATTTATTAACCTTAACCATTGCTGGTCTTAGTACCTTGTCTTTTAACATATACCCTTTTTGGTATACCTCTAAAATCATTTCCTTGTCCTTAGTATCATCAGTATCAGTCATTACTGCTTGGTGATACGTTGGATCAAATTTTTTGTCTAAAGCTTCAATTTCTCTAACTCCAAACTTTTCTAAAGCTTGTGTTAATGAAGCATAAACCATCTTCATACCACTTAAGAACTTTGAAACCTCATCTTCAAGATTATCATCATCCATCTTGATAGCTCTTTCAAAATTATCAAGTGTCGGTAGTAGTTCTTCAATTAAGTCCTCATTAGCATAAGTAAGCATTTTAGCTACCTCATCATCTTTTCTTTTACGATAGTTAACAAGATCAGCTTGTGCTCTTAAAAACTTTTCTTCAGCTTCAGTAACCTTACCATTCATTGCCTCTACTTCTTCTTTAGTAAGTTCAATTAATAATTCTTTCTTATTTTTCTTTTCCTTACTTACTGACTTTACCTCTTCTTTCATACTATTACCTTTCTATGTTGTGTTTGATGAAGTCTAAAAGTGATATTACTTTTTCATAATCCATTCTTTTTGGCCCAACAATTGCGATGGTACCTTCTTCATCATCTATTTTATACTTTGTTTTTATTACCGACACATCATCATCAAAATTATTCTCATGACCAATGTATACGTTAATATCATTATCATCAGCTTCTATCTTCTTAACCATCTTTTCATCATCAAACTTGTTTAATAACTCCTTAATTTTAGAAACGTTATCAAACTCTTGATAATCAAGCAATTTCGTACGTCCTGCCATGTGCATATGGTTCTTAAATGAAAACTCATTAAACGCATTATAGAACGCTTGATATAAAACCTCGTGAGATTGAACATAATTACCAATGATAGGCTTGATATCATACTCAAGCTTAGTACTTACTTCATCAAGTGGTGTTCCAACAAGCAGCTTATTAATTAATTCAACTACCTTCTTCACCTCATCTACCGATACGTTGCTTCCTACGTTAAGTTGTTTATGTTCTATGTGACCCTTATCGGTTATCACAATAGCTACAATGTTATCCTCACTAAGAGGTACAACCTCAACCTGTTTTAAATTATTAGAAGCACTATCAGAACCTAACACCAGTGACGTACAATTTGTTATCTCTGATATTATCTCCATACTTCTGGTTATTACATCAGATAATTCCAACTGTTTATTATCAAAAAGCGTCTTAAGTTTAAAAACGTCTTCACCAGTCATCTTCTTTGGTTCCATTAAGTTACTAACATAAAATTTATAACCATTCTCACTAGGTACCCTACCAGATGATGTGTGAGTCTTTTCTAGAAAACCTAAGTCCTCTAAAGAAGCCATATCATTTCTTACGGTAGCGGATGAACAATTAAGTTTATCACAAATACCATTAGATCCTACTGGAGAAGCATTCTTAATGTATTCTTCAACAATTAGTTTAAGAAGTTTTGATTGTCTTTCAGTTATCACGTATCCACCTTCTTTCTTGAAGTATGTATATATTATAGTATTCAATTTTAGCAATGTCAATACCAGAGTGCTAAATAATTATTAAAATTTATTAAGTGTAAATAAAAAGAAGTATTGCTACTTCTATTTTATAAATGAAAACACTTTATCAAAACCAATTAAATAAATTACAAGAGCTGCTACATCCAAAACAAGAAGAATGCTAAGCAGTACGATTAAAGGTGTTTTACTCTTTTTCGCCACTTCAGCTACTTCCTCTTTAGAAACATTAGTTGGTGTTGACATCACTGGCTCAACAGGTATTACTTCGTCATTAGATGAAACTTTTACCTCTTGATTTGCTTGATCTACAACTGGACTTGAAACATCCTCAAGATCCATCATTTCTTCCATATCTTTATTATCCATTAGAGACCTCCATATTATGTATACCATTATATATTAATTTAACATTTTATTCAAGAGTCTAACGTTCTAATTATTATTTCGTTTGAAATGAATAGTTTGTTTTCAGGAATATAAACGTAATCGCCGTCATCGATTAAAAGATGCATAGAGACTAAATCTTTTATGTCAAAAACATCATTGAAAGGTTTACCAAATGCTCTATAAAAGTCTTTTTTGCATATTCCTTTAATCTTT
>CAZBUA010000035.1:0-8252 GCA_964494975.1 uncultured Muribaculaceae bacterium | reverse complement strand
TAATATCTACCCCTTACCAAAATATCATGTTTTTCAAATTCATCAAAAATAAGTTCTTCTATCTTTCTATTAAGAAATGTTTCTCTTTCATCTTCATCGCTTATTGGATTAACAAGAATGGTTTTCATATGCATCTTCTTACCTCCTTGAATATCAGTTAACAACTGATCTCCTATCGCTACAACTTCGTTTGGCTTGTACCCATATTTCTTTAATATATAGTGATATTTATATGAAAATGGTTTTAATGATATACAAGCACAATCAACATCGTAATAACTTGCAAACTTCTTTATTCTTTTAGGAAAGTTATTAGAAAATAATATTATTTTAAAATCTTTTTTCAAATCATCAAATAGCTTTTTAGTATGTTCATAAAACACTACCTCTTTAGCAGGACTAATGGTATTATCCAAATCATATAATAAGCACTTAATACCATCTTTCTTTAATTTCTTATAATTAATTACAAAGATATCTTTCTGGTATGAATCAGGTAAAAATCTATTAAGCATGATCATCACCATCCTTATTATCAAAATCTGATTTATCGTAAAATATTATTTCTTGATTATTTTCTTTACTCTTATTTTTGTTATTAAAACGACTAGTCTTATTAGACATTTTATTTCTGTTTGCCCTAACGTCACTTTGTTCATACTCGTTAGCGGTCATTAAATAACTATATCTCTTTTCATAAGAACCGTTGTTAATAAACACCTTGTTAAGACTAACACACTTCTTACTAAACTTAAGTGCTATTGCAAATAATGCCACCATAATAAGTAACAATGGTAAAACTTGAAATACTAACAATTCAGCATTATTCTCACTTGATATGTTAGCACTTCCTAACAAGCTCATTAAATTATTAAAAGTTCCATGAATAAAAGACGCTGATAAGATAGCTAAAAAGAAGTTTAGTATTCTTTTGTTCTTATCTTTTGAAAAAGTACCACATGACATAAAGAAGCCAATAACAACTCCACATATAACGTGTAAAGGTATCGTTGTAAAGTCTCTCATGATAGCTAAACTAATACTACTACTAACGGTACTTTCTGAAAAAGCATACATAATGTTTTCTAACCCCGCAAAGGATAATGCAATTAATGTCATGTATACCAAACCATCATATATATCATCATAATGTTTATTATCAAATATTAATATTTTAGAAAGTTCTTCTATTGCTGCCCATACGTATGTAAGAACTATATTATTTGAAAAATAAGGCATTACCAGTTCCTCTAAAAATTGTGCAATAGCAATTGTTAATACTCCAGACAATAAACATATTATTATGTTCTTAGTAGGTTCTTTGCTCTTTCTATCAGTATATAAAACAAACCCAACAAGAAGTAAAGCAGGAATTAAAGAAAATGCTAATACAGTTAATCTCTCATAGAAAAAATAATGATCATTAAACAAATTAAAATCTAAGCTTATATTTACCATTTTACTTCTCCTTACCAATACTATTTATATTTTTAATTATATCATAAATATTTTATTTTTCTATATAAATTATTTATAAACATTATTTGATATCATATTTCTTTTTAATTATTCATTATCATATAATTTATCAGGAGTGATAATTTTGTTTTTAAGTATTATAACATCAATAATAAAAGGGATAATTATAGGTACTGGTAGCTACGGTAGCAAGACCTTTCCAGACCCATTAAATAAAGAGGATGAAGAAAGATTAATAAATGAGATGCTAAATGGTAGCAAGGATGCAAGAAACGAATTAATTGAGCATAATTTGAGATTAGTAGCACACATAGTAAAGAAATATGATAGTAAAAGTGATGATATTGATGATTTGATTAGTATTGGTACCATTGGTTTAATTAAGGGTATAGATACTTTTTCTAATAAGAATGGCACCAGACTAACCACTTATGCTGCTAGATGTATTGAAAATGAAATATTGATGTTCTTTAGATCTAATAAGAAAAGTTCTAAAGATATTAGCATTAATGAATCAGTTGGTTTTGATAAAGATGGTAATGAGATATCTTTTTTAGACATATTAAAGACACCTAATCCAGATTATGTTGGTGATATTGCGTTACAAGATAACATAAAGTTATTGTATAAATATATAGATATTTTAAATGATAGAGAAAGAGAAATAATCATTAAAAGGTATGGCCTTTTTAATCAGAAAGAACAAACACAAAAAGAAATAGCTAATGACTTTAACATTAGTCGTAGCTACGTATCTAGAATAGAAAAAAGAGCATTAACCAAAATATTAAGAGAGTTTATTAAAAATGAAAAATAAAAAAGTTGCTATTATTAGCAACTTATTTTTTTATCGTATATACTATTCCACCAATTAATGAGAATGCAACTAATGATAATCCCATAATTATAAGTGGGTTCTTTTCTTTACTACTAAAGCTTGTTATTTTAGCTTTTGTAGTTGTTGTGGTAGTACTTTTAGATATTGTTAAAGTATATTCTTTTTTAGTACCATCTTGGGCAGTAACTAGTATTTTTACTTTAGAGCCATCTTTTAAATCTTTATTCCCACTTACCGATACTGATGCATTTTCATCATTAGCTACTGAAGTTATTGTTAATTTAGTAACACTATTAGCTACCTTAATTTTATATTTATAAGTATCAGATTTAAAAGTAAAACCTTCTACTTCTTTTATTTTTAGACTCTTTAAAGATGCATCAGAACCTAAAGCCTCTTTCTTTACACTTACGTTGTAAGCTAACTTTGTAGTACCATCTTCAGCTGTTACCGTTACTACTATCTTACTAGTTTCTCCCGCAACTAATGCTTTTGATACATTACTACTAACAATCATGTTAGCTTTGGTATCTTCTAACGTAGCATCTAATGATACGGTTTCAACCGTACCTGCTACCGTAGCGGTATAATCATAAACAGAACCACTAAACTCTGGAGATAACGTAATTACCGAACCATCATTAGCTTTTAAACTAAGAGTTTTTAATTTGGCATTATTTGACTTAGTAGTAGCTGCTGTTGTTGTTGATACCGTTGTTGTTGTGGCAGTTTTATTAGCTTTAATGGTTACCGTTGTGGAGTTTAAAACTGGATATCCAACATCATCTTTTACAATGCTTATTGTTTGTAAGGATGCCTCAGTTAAAGATAATCCGCTTTTAGCTCTCATAACAAAATTACCACTTGCATTTAAATGATTTTCAGAATCTTTTATACCAGTTCCAGTATCTGTCAATTCAAAAAAATCGCCATTATATTTAACAATACAATCTCCCTCTACCCCAGAAACAGTAAGGGTTATCGTACCACCAACATTAATACTAGTTTTGTCAGGTGTAATGGTAGGAGCGGCCTTAACACTCAAAATCCCTACAAATAAAAACGTAAATAAAGTAACTATGTATAATAAGTATTTTCTCATCTAAACACCTCTTCTATTCTAAAATACATTTTAATATAAATATGGTTATAAGTCAATTCAAATAAAAAAGAAAAAGAATAATTAATTATTATCCTCTTTCTTTTTTTTCTTTTTCTTTCTTATCTTAGTTGAATACTTTTCAATGGTTTCATCATCTAAGTACTTTGTTAATAATCTAACATCTATCATCTTTCTTAATTTAGGAATAGAATCATTAACTATTTGATTGACTCTTTGTCTTGTTAAATTAAACATTTTTCCTATTTCTTCTAACGTCATTGGATCAAGACCGGTTAATCCATATCTTAATTGAATTATCTTAAAATCCCTATCAGATATCTTATATTTCTTATTACTGCCAGATAATGCATCATCAATAATTTTTATTAATTCTTTGCTGTCAAATGATGAGTCAAAAGTCTCATCAGTTACGTCAAGTATGTCTTGAACTGATCTTTCCTCGTCATTAATATACGTATCAATATATACTAGAGGTCTGTAATAGCTTATTACTTGTTCTACTTTCTTAACAGGTATGTTAACAACTTCTGATATTTCCTCATTAGTTGGTGTTCTTCCTAAAGAAATTGATAATTTGGAAGTAGCTTGCTTAATTTTAGAATATAAGAATCCAGTTGCTATCGATTTTTTAATTGTGTAATCCCCAGCGTATACAGCTCTCATTATTGGCATTTTTATCCAATGGGTTGCATAAGTTGAAAACTTATATCCCCTATTTACATTATACCTATCCGCTGCCGTTATTAATCCCTCACACCCATAAGATATAAGGTCTAAAAACTCTATTCCCATATCTTTATACCTACTTGCAATAGATACTACCAGTCTAAGATTTGAATTTATAAATTTATCTCTAGCAACCTTATCACCTTGAGACATTAACACTGCTAAATCATGTTCTTCTTTAGTACTTAATAATGGATATCGTTCTACATCCTTTAAGAATAATTTTAAATTATTATTTAAATAAAGATCAGAATTATCATTATAATCATAATCAACGTGTATGTTATTAATATCACAGTAAACAGTTATTATATCTACTAACACATCATCTTGATAATCATTAAAAAGACTATACACGTTTACACTCTTCACAGTATCAGGTATCAAGCATTTTATTAAAGTAATAATTTTATTATTTTTAACAACATAAGATAATATATCTATATCATCATTAATGTTTAAACTTGATATAAAATTAGATAACTTTTTCAATTCAATACTTGCTTTTACTTTATTATCAATAATTAATATTTTTTGTTCAATATAATTATCAATAGCATCATAATTATTATTATTTATATTTTTAGAAACAAACGAACTTATATATTTTTCTTCTTTTTCATTTAACTCACTAACAAAATTTTTATCATTAGATTCATGCTTGAAAGGAAGGTTTATTATCTTTAGAAACATGTTTAAATATTGTTGCTCTCTCAAGTTTAAATATGAATAACGTTCTTTAAATTCGTCATATAATGCATATTCACCCATAAATAACATTCCTTTCTTTTGTTGGTTGATATTATATCACAAAATAAAAAAAAGAAAAGGTTTTATCTAGTAACCTTTTCTACGTCCAATTTAACCTCAATACCATTAAGATCAAATGATTCTTTAAGACCTTCAGTTTTAATAATATCCAAACTTAATGTTTCTTTCTTAATCATCTCATTAAATTCGTTTATTATCTTATCAAACTCTTCACTAGCTTCATAGTATAATTTAATTCTATCAGCAACATCAAAGTCTTTAATCTTTCTCATGTTTTGTACTTTAGATATTAATTCTCTAGTAACACCCTCATTTATTAAACTTTCTGTTAAGTTAGTATTCAATATAATAAAGTTGTTTTCATCCTTTTGAGTATCATATCCTTCTTTAGCGGTTATTCTGATATCAACCATATCCTTAGTTATGTCATATAACTCACCATCTATTGTCATGGTATATGCTTCACCATTATCAATAAACTTAATATCCTCACTAGTTAGTTTAGAAAGTTCTTCTTGATATAGTTTTATCTTAGGTCCAAATATCTTACCAACAACCTTAAAGTTTGGTTTTACCTCAAAGTCCATATACTTAGATAGATCTGAAATATAAGTTACCTTCTTAACGTTTAATTCTTCTTTAATTAACTCTTCTAAATCACCAATTAAATCTTTATTATTTCCATCTATTAACACTTAATAGGCTGTCTAACCTTTATTTTAACCTCTTCACGGGCATTTCTTCCTAATGAGATTAATTCCCTTACCAAGTCCATCTTGTTTTCTATTCTGTCATTTACAAGGCTTAAATCAGCTTTAGGAAAGTCGCTTAGATGAACAGACTCTTCATTAGTTAGTTTTGTATATACTTCTTCTGCTGTAAATGAAGTAATAGGCGCTATCATCTGACATAAACCTACTAAAACTTCATAAGTAGTTTTATATACAGCTTTTTTAGATAAGTCTAAATCGTGAGCCCAGAATCTTCTTCTATTACGTCTAATATACCAGTTAGATAAATCATCATTAACAAAATCAGTTATACTTCTAACCACCTTAGTTAAATCATACTCATCATATGCTTTTGTTACATAATCTAGTAATTTATTATATTTTGATATTAACCACTTATCTATTTCTTCCCTATCTTCATACTTAACTTCAAACTCTCTTGGATCTACGTTATCAGTATTAGCATATAATTCAAAGAATGAATAAGTATTTTTAAAAGTGTTAAAGAACTTAGAATGAACTTCTTTTAGTCCGTCCTCATCAAATTTTATAGGAGTCCATACTGGAGATACGTATGGTAAATACCATCTTATTGTATCTGCCCCATACTTTTCCATCAAAGTAAATGGTTCAATAGCATTTCCTTTTTTATCTAATAATAAATCATTAACTAATACGTTTTTATAAGGACTCTTTCCAGTTACAAAAGTTGATATAACAAGAAGTGAGTAAAACCATCCTCTAGTTTGATCTATTCCTTCCGCTATAAAGTCTGCTGGAAATTGTTCTTCCCATAATTCTTTATTTTCAAAAGGATAATGATACTGACTGAATGGCATAGAGCCTGAATCAAACCAGCAATCAATAACCTCTGGAGTACGATTCATTAGCTTACCACAATCTGGACACTTAATATGAATGTCATCAACATATGGTCTGTGTAAATCAATCGTATTATCTATCTTTTCTTCAGACTTACTAATTAATTCATCTCTTGAACCAATCATTTCCATATGACCACATTCACATCTCCATAATGGAAGAGGAGTTCCCCAGTATCTTTGTCTAGATATAGCCCAATCCTTTACTTCTTCAAGCCAGTTACCAAATCTTTTTTCACCCACGTATTCTGGATACCAATGAACGGTTTTGTTGTTAGCTATTATCTTATCTTTAAGTTTGGTTACTTCTAAATAATAAGAAGGTTTAGAATAATATAATAATGGGCTCTTACACCTCCAACAATGAGGATAATCATGAACCATTTTTTGCTTTTTAAATAATTTATCATTAGCCTTTAACCACTTAATTACTTCTAAATCAGCATCAAATACCCTAACACCCTTCCAAGGACCATCTGTATAACAACCATCTTCTCCTACTGGGTTTAAGTATGGTAAGTGATATTTCTTACCAACATTAGCATCATCCTCACCAAAAGCAGGGGCCATATGGACAACACCAGTACCATCACTCATGGTTACATAATTATCACAAGTAACATAAAATGCCTTACCATCTACCTTTAAGAAAGGTAATAATTGATCATACTCCATGTATTCTAAATCTTTACCCTTGTAAGTTTCAATAACCTTATAATCATCGCCTAAAACCTTATTAGCAAGAGCTTTAGCTAGTATGAATTTATATCCCATAGACTCTACCTTGACATAGTCTTCATCTGGATTAACACATAAAGCTACGTTTGCTATCAAAGTCCAAGGAGTAGTTGTCCAAACTAAGAAGTAACAATCCTCATCCTTCTTTTTCATCGGAACAATAACGGTATCAACCGATACTTCTTTATATCCTTGAGCTACCTCATGAGAAGCTAGTGAAGTTCCACATCTAGGACAATATGGTGTTATTTTAACTCCCTCATAGAATAATCCTTCATCAAAGAATTTCTTTAATATCCACCATTCTGTCTCAATATAATTATTATCATAAGTAATATAACAATTTTTTGTATCAATAAATTGTCCTAAGTCTTCAGTAAGTCTGGTAAAAGCTTTTTCATTTTTCCATACTGCCTCACGACACTTCTCATTAAAAGGTTTTATACCATACTTTTCAATATCTTTCTTACCATCAAAGTTAAGTTCTTTTTCTACTTGTACCTCAACTGGAAGTCCATGAGTATCCCATCCTATCTTACGAAGCACCTTCTTACCCTTCATTGTTTCATATTTACAAAATACATCTTTTAATAATTTAGCTAAAATATGGTGTACACCAGGCATACCGTTAGCGGTAGCAGGTCCATCATAAAAGACAAAGTTTTCATCATTTTTTCTATTTTCTATTGTCTTATTTAAAATATCTTCTTTCTTCCATTTTTTTAATATTTCTTGTTCAGTTTCATAATTACCCTTCTTAGATAACTCTTCAAATTTCTTCATCATTAACATTCCTTTCTTATTTCTTCTAACTTACTTATATCATCTATCACGTATAAAAACTTATCTATATCTATATCAATAAAACCTTTATTTTTAGTTTCATTAATAAATTTAAATAAAGTATCATAATAATTATCAATATTTATCACTATTAGTTTCTTATTATTTAAATCACTTCTTTT
>CAZBUA010000034.1:1300-8346 GCA_964494975.1 uncultured Muribaculaceae bacterium | reverse complement strand
GGAAGTGATGATTCTAATGATAGAGTATATCCTCCATATAAGTTTGAAATAGACATGATTAAGAATAAACAGTTTAATGAAAACTTGTATGAAGATGTTAGAAATTACTATAAAAACCAAAAATAATTTTGGTTTTTTTATTTTTACTTGAAAAAAAGTTTTATAAATAGTATAATTATTGGGCGGTGGTGATGATATGAAGGTAGATATATCAAAGCTTATATATTCTGATACGTATAAAATACCTATTGATGGTGAAATAAACGTATTAGAAGAAAATTTAGTTAATACTGACATAAGAAGGATATCACCAGTTAAGGTTAAAGGTTTTATATCTAATAATGAAGAGGAATATGAGTTAGATGTAGTAGTTTCTGGCACGATGGTGCTTCCATGTGCTAGGACCTTGAAAGATGTTAATTATCCATTTAATATTGAAATTAACGAAATTATTGGAGAAAATAGCGATAATTCTTTAGAAATTATTCAAAATAGGGTTGATATTTTTCCAATTATATGGCAATATATATTAATGGATGTTCCTTTAAGAGTTCTTCATCCCGATGCTAAAGAAGAATCACTATCAGGTGATGGTTGGCGTCTTATTACAGATGATGATAAAAAGGAAGTAATTGATCCAAGACTCGCAAAATTAAAAGAATTCTACAAAGAGTAAGGAAGGAGTGAGAATATGTTAAAGTTGGATATCCAAACGTTTGCAGTTCCATTCAGAAAGGTTAGTAAGACAAGAAAAAGAATGCGTCGTACTCACTATAAAATTGAAGCTAACGGAACAGTTAAATGTTCTAAATGTGGTGCTGCTATAAGACCACATAGAGTTTGCCCAGAATGTGGTAGTTACAAAGGAAAAGAAGTAATTAAGAAAGAAGCTGAGTAATCAGTTTTTTTATTTAAATAATATTTATGAAAGGAAGTGGTATTTTTGAGAAGAATTGATTTTATAAATAATAATGGTATTTATGATATATTAATTGATAATATAAAAGTTGGTACTTTTAACGTGAATAAAGAAAATGATAATGCTATTATTAATCAAAATGTTGATGATAATCATTCAAAGGGATTGTTTGGTATTATCTTACTTTCAGAAATACTTAGTTATGTATTGTTAGAAGATAATACTATTAATGTTGTAAAGACTTATTCTGATGATGATATTATAATAAATAATGATTATAAGTTACTTGGTATTGAAAGATCGTGTATGTTATAGTAAAAAAAGATAGTGATATCTTTTTTTTGCTTTTAAAATATGATATTAT
The DNA here is from genome assembly GCA_964494975.1 of uncultured Muribaculaceae bacterium. Classification (GTDB taxonomy): domain Bacteria; phylum Bacillota_I; class Bacilli_A; order RF39; family UBA660; genus Aphodocola. The sequence goes on along the minus strand of CAZBUA010000034.1, from coordinate 7,063 downwards.
TATATAGAAGAAGGTAGTATATGAAATATTTTAAAAATATGGATTCAAAGAAAATATTAAGTTTGATTATAGGTACAATTATTGTTATCTATATAATATTTTTTTCTGGGTTCTTACAAGAAGCAATAACCGGTTATAATGATGCTAAGGGTAATGAAGAAAATACTTCCGTATCTGGTGATTTAAAAATATATTTTATAGATGTTGGGCAAGGAGACTCAATATTAATTAAAACAGGTGATGATACGATGCTTATTGATGCTGGAAATAATGCTGATGGGGAAAAGCTAGTTAATTATTTTAAGGGTATGGGGATAACAAAATTTAATTATGTTATTGGTACTCATGCACATGAAGATCATATAGGTGGCATGGATGAAATTATAAATAACTTTGATATTAATAAGTTTTATATGCCTAATGCCATTACCACAACCACTACTTTTGAAGACGTTCTTGATGCTTTAAATGCTAAAGAAATTAAGTTTGAAACTCCAAATATTGACGATGAGTTTGATCTTGGGGATGCTAAGGTAAAAGTACTGTATACTGGTACTGATACTAGTGATCTAAATGCTAGTTCAATAGTGTTAAAAATAACTTATGGAGAGAACAAATTCTTATTAATGGGTGATGCACCAACTAGTGTTGAAGAACGAATATTAGATAATGATGAAGACGTTACGGCGGACGTGTTAAAAGTTGGTCATCATGGTTCTTCTTATAGTACGTCTGATGATTTTTTATCAGAAGTTAATCCAAGTTATGGGGTTATATCAGTAGGATTAAATAATAGTTATGGCCATCCTTCAAGTACGACATTAGATAAACTTCTTAATAAGGATATAACAGTATACAGGACTGATGAAAAGGGTACCATAATAATGACTAGTAACGGAACAACAATAAGTGTTGATACCGTTAAGACAGATACTAACGGATAGGAGGAAACGGTATGTTTGCAGTAGATAGAATAGAAGATGGAATCATCGTGTTACAGGACTTGGATAATAAGGAAATAGTAAATGAAAATTTGGATTTAATGCCAGAAGGAGTTAGTGAAGGAAGTATTTTAAGATACGAAAATGATGAGTACGTTTTAGATGATAAAGCTAAAGAAGAAAGATTAAGAATAATACAAGAAAAGTTAAATAAAGCTAAAAATAATTAGTTAGAAAGAATGATTATAATGAACATTGTAGATGGAAGTAATTACGTAGAAGAAGTTAAAGAACTAATAATAGAATATACTAAAAGATTAGGAAGAGATTTGTCTTTTCAAAGTATTGATGATGAGTTAAAAGACCCTCTTAAAAAATATTCAAATAAAGAAGGCAGGTTGCTTGTAGCAACAGATGATAATAATAAAGTGATGGGAATGGTAGCGTTTCATAAATATTCAGATACCGTTTGTGAGATGAAAAGATTATTTGTAAAACCTGAGTATAGGGGTATGAAAATTGGAGAACGATTAATAGATGCAATTATTAATAGTGCTAAAGAAGCTGGATATAAAGAAATGGTATTAGATACCATAAGGCCTCTTAAAAGTGCAATATATTTATATAAGAAGCATGGCTTTATAGAGTGTGAGCCATATTATGATAATCCAATGGATGATGTTATTTATATGAAAAAAGAATTATCTAAATAAATTCTTTAATATTACAAATGTTAAATAGTGTGGTTCACATCGTATTTATGATATGAACCTCTCTTTTTTTGTGTTATAATTAGAAAGGAGATGATTAAGATGAAGATGATACTAATTGGAGGAGGAAACATAGGAAGAGCGGATACTAAGTACGAAACAGGTAAGATAGATGAAGATGTAGTAAAATTATCTGGTAAGAATAATCCTAATTTCCTATTTGTTGGACTTGCTAGTTCTTTTTCAGACTCATATTACAAGATAATAAAAGAAATATATTCTAATTTAGGATGTACTACAGGTAAAATATCTAATAAGACTTTAAAGAATAATGATGTTGTTAAAGATAAAATAAACAACGCTGACATCATATATATAGGTGGAGGTGATACTTTAAAACTAATGCATGATATTAATGAAAATAATATGAAAGAGATGTTTGATACAGCTATTAAACATAACTGTGTTATGGTAGGTGTTTCAGCGGGTGCTATTAGTTTGTGTAAGTATGGATTATCAGATGCTGAAATTAATAATAATATATCAAATAATTATGTAAGTGTTGATGGTCTTGATTATGTAGATAAAATGTTTGTGCCTCATTTTGATACAGATTCTAAAAAGGAAGATGATTTAAAAAAAGTAATTAAAGGTACTAATATTAAAGCGTTGTGTTTAGACAATGGGGTAGCTATAAAAATAGTAGATGATAAAGAAACATTAATAACATCTATTAGTGGTAAAAAAGCATATACGTGTTACTATGATAATAACAAGTTTATAAAAGAAGAAATAAAATAACTAAAAATGTTATAGAAAATAATAAATGAATTTTATGTTTTTCTATCTTTTTTTATTATTTGCGTTGTAATAAGACTTTTTTTTTGATATAATAATTGATGATAATAAAGGGTGTCTAAAAGAATGATAAGAGGGTGAATATATGAAATCAAATAAGGGTCAAGCACTGGTTGAATTTGTAATCATTCTTCCTGTATCATTACTTTTAATATTTACCGTTATTGATTTTGGTAGGGTTATATCACTTAAAAGTGAACTTGATAACGTTACTAGTGATGTTGTAACTTTTTATCAAAATGGAAAGACCGAAGAAGAAATAGATAATATTATTAATACAAACAGAAAAGATGAGGTTAAGATAACAATATCACCTAGAAGTGATTATGTATCAATTACTGCAGAAGAAACAATAAAACCAATTACCCCGGGACTTTCTTACATATTAAAGGATGTGTTTGATGTTTCGGCTTCTAGGGTGATTCAAAATGAATAGTGTTCTTAAGTCTAATAAAGGACAATCTCTTGTATTATTTATAGTTTTCTTACCAATCATCATAATGATGGGTACTTACGTTATTGACCTGTCTTATGCTAGGTATAACAAGAATAAACTTGATGGTATTAATAAGGTGGTAACTGAATACGGACTAAAACACATTGGTGAAGATTCTAAAGAGAACATGATAAAACTAATAAGTCAAAATGATGATGAAATAGATAGTTATGATATAAAAATAGATAGTGATGCTAAAGAAGTATACGTTACTTTAGAAAAGCATACTAAGGGATTGTTTGGAAGTATCGTAGGCAAGGATATATATAAAGAAAAAAGTTCCTATAAAGGATATATAAAAGATGATAAAAACATAATAGAAAGGGTTGAATAATATGAAGAAAAACGCAGCTAAAATAGTAACAGTATTTTCTTGTAAGGGTGGTGTTGGAAAGACAACAACAACACTAAACTTAGCAGGAATTTATAGTTTAATGAATAAAAAAGTATTAATAATGGATTTGGATTTAAATAGCGGTGGTGTAGCTATTTGTTTAAACGTTAACGTTGATAAAACCATATTCAACGTTGTTGATGATATTAGTAATAATCGTTTTGATAGTATTGATAACTATGTTAGTAAGTATAATGATTTAATAGATGTTTTAGCAGCTCCTAAAGACCCTAGGAACGCACTTAAGGTAGATTCAAAATATATTGAGATAATTATCTCATCTTGTATGTATAAATATGATGTTATTTTAATTGATACCTCTCATAACTTAAGCCCTATATCACTTAGTGCTATGGATAAGAGTGATTGTACTTTATTCATGGTAACTAATGATCCTGTTGACTTAAAGAATGCTAGAAGTATGATATCAATATTTAAAGATACTGAAAAAGAAGATTATAAATTAGTATTTAATTCTTCTAAGGATACGGGAAAAGATTATTTTTCATTATTTGATGTAAAGAATATAATAGGTCATGCAATTGATTATACAATTGATAATTCTTTTTACATAAAAGATATTGATAAATACGTAATAGATGGCGAGATTCTTACTCTTAATAAAAAGATTAGGGGTCTTAAGAGAAAAGATGTAATTAAGCTTACAAAGTTAGCTACTGCCTTATTAGAAGTAGAGCAACCAAAGGATAATAAGGAGGTAGAAGAAGATGCCTAAGAAAAAATTGTTAGAAGAGTTTGATATAAAGGAAGAAAAAGTACAGGTCAAACCTTTAGCGGATTATGATATATTTAAGGATAAAGACTTACTTGATAATTTAAGAAATTCAATAATATCAAGTCTTATTGATGATAAGGTGCCTAATGATAAATTACTTCATGAATACATAAATGATGAAATAGATAAGGCTTTATTAGGATATGATTTAACTAATCTTGAAAGAAGTCACATATTTAACTTAATAGATAATGAAATAAATGGTTATGGACCAATTACTGAGTTACTTGAAGACCCTAACATTACCGAAATAATGGTAAATGGTAAGAATGAGGTTTATGTTGAAATAGATGGTCAAATAAGTAAGGATGAATCCGTATCATTTATTAATGATGAACACATAGTAAGAACTATTCAAAAGATAGTTCAACCTTTAGGTAGAACGATAGATACTGCTAACCCAATGGTAGATGCTAGGTTAGAAGATGGCTCTAGACTTAATGCTGTAATACCACCATTGTCTTTAAAGGGACCAGTAGTTACTATTAGAAAATTTAGAAAGGATATGCGTACCATTGATGACTTTCTAAGAACTGGTGCTTTAACTCCTTATATGGCTAGATTTTTAGATGCTGCTGTTAAGGCTAAACTAAACATAATTATATGTGGAGGTACTGGTTCTGGTAAGACAACATTACTTAATGCATTATCTTCTTTCATTGGTAACCATGAGCGTATAATTACAATTGAGGATGCTGCCGAGTTAAGACTTGAACAACCCCATGTAATAGGACTAGAAACAAGGTTAACTAATTATGAAGGTACTGGTGCGATTACCATCCGTGATCTTGTTATTAACTCATTACGTATGAGACCAGATAGAATTATTGTTGGTGAGGTTCGTGGTAAAGAAGCTTTTGACATGCTTCAGGCAATGAATACTGGACATGATGGATCACTTACAACAATGCATGCAAACAGCCCGGTAGATGCTTTAAACAGGCTTGAAACGATGGTTTTAATGGCTGGTATGGAAATACCTATTAAGGCAATAAGAGAATATATTGAAAATGCTATTGATATTGTTGTAAACGTATCCAGATTATCAGATGGTAGAAGAAAAGTAACAAGTATTTGTGAAGTAGATGGATTCAAAGAAGATATAATTAACCTAAAAGAAATCTTTAACTTTAAACAAACTGGATTAACATCTAACGGAGAAGTTGATGGTGCTTTTGATTTAGATAAGAGAGTACCAAAGGTATTAGACAAGATTAAAGCTAGAGGTATTGATGATTTAGATGACATGTTTAATATAAAAAAATAAAGAGGTGAGATATAATGAACGTATTTATAGTTCAAACTTTTATAATGATCATACTTGCTTTTGTTATGTTTTACTTAGTACTATATAATAAAAGTTTAAAACTTGAAAAAAGAATAGCTAGATATAGTATTGATTCTATTAAGGATAAGTCAGTTTCATTCTTAGATTTTATATATAATAAATATGTTTTATTAGTATCAAAACTAACTAAATTATTAAAGAAATCAGTATTTTTAAAGAAGTATGCAAGTAGGTATGCAAGGTATATTTCTTTAAAAATACTGATTTCTTTAATAATTTA
>CAZBUA010000034.1:0-1290 GCA_964494975.1 uncultured Muribaculaceae bacterium | reverse complement strand
GGTATATTTCTTATGATAATGTTAAAAATATATGTACCATGGATTATGTTAGCAACAAGTTTATTATAAGTGTTTTGTTTATATTCATTACCTGTTTTGCTAAGATAATAGAAGGACTATTTCCTAATGGTATTGATATTTTAATATCTGGATTGCTAGGTTTCTTCTCACTTGATATATATTTTAAAATAAAAGATTATCGGAAGAAAAAACAAGTGGAACAAGATTTATTAAACGCAATAATTATTATGAATAATGCGTTTAGATCTGGAAGAAGTACCATGCAGGCCATCGAGATAGTATCCCAAGAATTAAAAGGTCCGATTCAACAGGAATTTAAAAAGATGCATTTGGAAATTAGTTATGGATTATCTTTAGATGTTGTTTTTGATAGATTTAGTAAGAGGGTAGACTCAGAAGAAGTTAATTATATAACATCATCTTTATCTATATTAAATAAGACTGGTGGTAACATCATAAACGTATTTTCTTCAATAGAAAAAATGTTGTTTGATAAACGTAAGTTAAAAGAAGAGATGAACTCTCTAACATCAAGTTCTAACATGATTAGTAAGGTACTTTTATTGTTACCACTAATATTTGTTGCAATAATAACGTTTATTAATCCTGCTTACTTCTTACCATTTATTAATACTTCAATTGGGCATTTATTATTAGGAGCTATATTAGTTCTTTATATAGCTTACATCTTTATTGTAAATAAGATTATGAAAGTGAGGGTTTAATTATGAAACAAAAAAAAGCTTTTATACATCGTATTTATAGACAGAAAGATATTAAAAGAATAGATGATAAAATAAGCATGTTTGGTGTTTCTAAAAAAATAGATACTGAATACTTTCTTAACTTAAGATTATATTCTTCAATAATAATATTTGTATTAATATTTATATTTATGGATAGTGGTGCTTTGTTAGCACCTATAATAACGGTAATATGGTATTTCTTAGTATATTATGTAATGATTGATGGTCCTCTTAAAAAAAGAGAAAGAAAACTTAATACGGAAGCTTATTATTACTTTGAAGTACTTACTTTAGCACTAGAGTCTGGTAGGAATTTAGAGAATGCTATAAAAATGGCATGTAAGTACATAGATTCAGAAATATCTTCAGAGTTTAAGGAAACTTTAAAGCAAGTAAACTTTGGTAAGTCGTTAACTGAAGCTTTATCGTTAATGAGTTACCGTATACCATCATTAACTATTAATAACATAATACTTAACATGGAACAATCGGGCTTGGATTACGAAGATATGCGTGGTCAAGA
>CAZBUA010000033.1:6524-8649 GCA_964494975.1 uncultured Muribaculaceae bacterium | reverse complement strand
CCAGGAGATATTGATGCATGCTATGCAGATCCTTCATATGCTTATGAGAAGTTAGGCTGGAAGGCTGAAAAAGATATTAATGAGATGTGTAAAGATGCATATAATTTTGTTAGTAAGGTGAAAGAAAATGAAAAATAATAAACAAAAAAGAATAAATAATACTTTAATATTTTTAACAACGTTAGCTTCAGTTTGTTTCTTTGTTAGGGATCTTAACATTGGAGCGTATGATCGTTTGGCCGCTAACATAACTATCATAGTAGTTTTATTAATACCAAGAGCGATGACTAAAATATTTAAAATAAAATTTTCTGATATGATGGAACTTGTATACATAATATTTATTATTTTGTCACAATTAATTGGAAGTGGTTTAAACGTTTATAACACTACTTGGTGGTATGATTTGTTTACTCACGGTTTATCAGGGATATTAACTGCTATTTTAGCCTTTGTTGTTCTTACTTGGTTTAATATATATAATGAAAAGAAAGTTGCTTTTAACGCTTTCTTCTCAGTTGCCTTTACTCTTACAGTAGCATCTGTTTGGGAGTTCTTAGAATATGGTGCGTACATTCTTACCGGAATGGATGTACAACATACTTTAGATACTGGTGTTGTTGATACCATGGAAGACATGTTAATAGCATTTGCTGGAGCACTTGTAATAGCAATTGTATATGTGATAGAAAAAAAGCATAATAAAACTAACTTCTTCAAGAAGATAGTTAGTTAATTATTTATACCATAGGTTAACGTTTCAGAATCCATAAATAAATAATTGTTAGGTGGGTTATAAGTAAGGATAGCAAATGTTATGTATGTTATAATAACCATTACAAAGGTTGCATTTTCAAGGTGCAACTCTTTTTTATTTATAATTATACAAGTTATTATTTGTGAAATAATAATAACTATAAATAGTATAATTAACGTTATTAACATGTTTTCACCAATTATGTTATAAACTGGTAAATATATAATTAGAAAGATTGGAATGCTTAATACTGACGATACAATGTTTGAAAAACAAACGTTGTTATAATTTAATCTTTTTGTTTTAACTATTATTTTTTGGATCACTCCAGATAGCAAAACGGATCCAAAGACTATTTTCATATGTTCACATATGCTTTCGTTTACTGGTGCCACAACACTTGTTAAAAAGCAAGGTAGTTTATCATATAAAAAATGAATGGGAAATGCTAACAAAAAAGCCATTATAACGCCTAATATTTTTAAGGCTCTTAATTTCATAGAAACATCCTTTCAATAATTAATATGCGTTTAGGGATACTTAATATTCATTTGACTTTAATAAATATAAATTATACAATTATTAGGCGAGGAAACATTATGGATAAATATAAAGAGATAGAAAGAAGTATAATAGTAAGGTTTAGAAAAGAAATATGGCGTAATTTTACCAAAGCAGTTAGGGATTATAAACTAATTGAAGAGGGAGATAAGCTTGCTGTATGTATTTCTGGAGGTAAGGATTCTTTTTTATTAGCAAAATGTATAGAAGAATTACAGAAACATGGAAGAATAAAGTTTGATGTTGAGTATGTTACCATGAATCCTGGATATAATGATGCTAACAAAAAATTAATAGAGAAGAATGCTAAACTGTTAAACATAAATATTAAAATGTTTGAAAGTAACATATTTGATAGTGTTTATTCTTTAGAAGAAGGTTCACCATGTTATTTGTGTGCTCGTATGAGAAGAGGATGTTTATATTCTTATGCCAAAGAGTTAGGTTGTAACAAGATAGTGTTGGGTCATCATTTTGATGATGTTATTGAAACGACCCTTTTAAGTATTATCTATGGTGGAGAAATCAAGGGTATGATGCCTAAGTTACATAGTGATAATTATGATGGCATGGAACTAATTAGGCCTTTATATTTAGTAAGGGAAGATGATATAAAAGCCTGGGCAAAATATAATGGGTTAACCTTTTTAAACTGTGCATGTAGATTTACTGAATTAAATAATGATAATCATAATGAAAACTCTAAACGATTAGAAATAAAAAAGCTAATTAAAGAATTAAGCAAGAAGGGTAGCTTTATACCTTATAATATATTTAGAAGTACTGAGAATGTTAATTTAGACATGA
>CAZBUA010000033.1:1172-6511 GCA_964494975.1 uncultured Muribaculaceae bacterium | reverse complement strand
TTAGATAGTTATGATGGTGATAATAATGATAAAAGTTAAATGTGCTAAAACTGGTACGTTAGAAGAAAATTGTTATGTTGTGAGTATTAATAATGATTGCTTGGTAATAGATCCAGGTTCTGATTATGATAAGATAAGAAAAGTAATAGGTAATAAGAATGTTGTTGCTGTCTTAATTACTCATTATCATTTTGATCACGTTGGAGCATTAAGTGATATACTTAAAGAGTATGATGTAAGAGTTATTGACTATAATAGTGTTGGTACTATTAATATTGATCATTTTAATTTTGAAATAATAGCTACTAAGGGTCACAGGGATGATGCCGTTTCTTACTATTTTAAAGATGATAACATAATGTTTGTTGGTGATTTTATATTTAAAGGATCAATTGGCAGGTGTGACTTAGAAGGTGGTAGTGAAATTGATATGCAGGATAGTATTAATAGAATAAAAGAATATGATGAACATATTATCTTATATCCTGGTCATGGAGATAGTACCACTTTAAAAAGAGAATTAGAATGTAATATATTCTTGAAAGGATAAATATGAATAAGAAAGTTGTAATAATAGGTGGGGGAACCGGAACCTCTACGTTAGTAAGAGGTTTAAAGGAATTTCCAGTAGACATATCAGTAATAGTATCAGTATTTGATGATGGAAAATCCACTGGTAAGTTAAGAGAAGAATTTGATATTCCTGCAGTGGGAGATATAAGGCGTGTAATCGCGGCCTTATCAACTACCGAGCCATTGTTTGAAAAGTTATTAGATTATCGTTTTAATACTACAAGTGATCTTAATGGTCATACGGTAGGTAATCTTCTTTTGACCGCACTTTGTAACATAACCGGTAATATGTCAATTGGTATTAAATCATTATCAAAGGTTTTAAACCTTAAGGGTACCGTTTTGCCACTTACCGAAGATAACGTTACTTTAATGGGATTAATGGAAGATGGAAGTGCTGTGGAAGGAGAACATAACATAACTAAGTCTAATAAGAAGATTAAAAAAATGTATTATAAAGAAACTCCAACAATATCAAATAGTGTTATAAAGTCTATAAAAGAAGCTGACTTAATAATATTAAGTATGGGTAGTTTGTATACTAGTATTGCTTGTAACTTGATAAGTAAAGAAGTAATAGATGCTATTGATAATTCTAAGGGTGATGTTATGTACGTATGTAACATGTTTACGCAACCGGGAGAAACCGATGACTTTAAGGTTAGTGATCATATAAAGGTATTAAATGAGTACTTGGGTAATAGAAAGGTTAACAAGGTTATTATTAATACCGGTAAGGTAACTAAAAAGTTTGTTAACAAATATCATAATGAAGAACAAAAAGACGCAGTTATTTATGATAAAGATCAGGTAGATAAATTAAATGTAAAAGTTATTAAGGATAACTTTGTAATTATTGATAATGGATCATTAAAACATGATGCAATCAAATTATCATTAAAAATATTTGAGGAAATAACAAAATAAGCACTGATAGTGCTTTTTTTTAGAATATGTAGTATTATATTTATACGAAAGGAGGTAATTCTATGGAACCTATAAACAAGTATTTTTCAGATTTAGAGCATTTATTTAGTAGAAATTATTTTGATTTTTTAAGATTTATGTATAGTAATAATTATACTCAGATGGAAATATATGAAGTTTTAAAAGCTTATAGAAAGGCTTTAGAATTACACTCCGGAGTTAAAAGGGTAAGTGGTGAAGCGTTTATAACACACCCTTTAAGCGTGGCTTTTCTTTTAGCAGGCTATGGTTTTGATTATGAAACAGTATGTGCTGCTTTATTACATGATACCGTTGAGGATACAAGTTATACTCTTGAAGAGTTAAGACATGATTTTGGTGATACGATAGCTAACTTGGTTGATGGTGTAACAAAGATGAGAAACTCTGATTTTGATAATAAAGAACAAGGAAGAATAGAAACTCATAAAAAGATTATACAAAGTATTACTAATGATACAAGAATCATTGCTATTAAATTAGCCGACAGATTACATAACATGTACACACTAAATTATTTAAGTGATGCTAAAAAAATCAAGATAGCTGCTGAAACGTCAGAGTTTTATGTGCCTTTAGCAAGATACTTAGGAATTTATCAAATGAAGGATGAACTTCAGGACTTGAGTTTGTTTTTCTTAAATAATGATGATTTTTTAGAGTATTATGATAAGAGAAATAATATTAAAAAAAATAACAAGGAAGAATATTTATCAATAGGTAGTGAAACAAGATATAATTTAGCTGAAAAGAATATTAAGATGGACTATAATTATAAAGTTAAAAACGTTGGTGGTATATATGATGAAATAAAACATGGATATAATTTAGAAAACATACATGATTTGGTAGCTATAAGAATGTTGGTTAAGATGATACCTGAGTGTTATAAAACTTTGGATGTAGTTAGTAGTATACGTAACGTGGTGGATGGAAGTATTAAAGATTTAATAAAGAATCCTAAATATAACGGTTATAAGTCCTTAAACGCTAACGTGTATGCAAAGGAAAATCAATTTCAAGTAAGAATAAGAACTAATGAAATGCAGGTTAATAATGGATTAGGTGTTGTATCTAATTGGAATCCTGAATCTCAAAAACTTATTAATGAAATGTGTATGAGTTTGATAGCGTTAGATGATGAAACTATTCCCGCTAAAGAATATGTGGAAAAAACAGAGAAAGTATTTATGAAAAGGAGACAAGAGGAAAGATGAAAAAATTTAAAAAAGAATATTTATTTATAATTATTTTGTTAGTATTATTTGTTACTTTAACGATTTTGGTTGCAACTGGTAATACTTATTCTTTAGACATTAAAGTATATCAGTTAGTAATAGGACTTAAGTCTGGTATGTTAACAAAAATATTATATGTTATAACCACTTTAGCATCTACTAAATGGGTTATTGTGTGTGCAACAATATTATTAGTGGCATCATTATTATTTAAATTATTTAAAGAATATAAATATGCTTTAATAAGCTTAATATTAGCAGTAATATCATCACAAGCTTTTAAGTATATTGTGCATAGAGCAAGACCAGTATGGAAGTGGATTGAGCAAGGAGGATTTAGTTATCCTTCAGGTCACACAATATCAGCTTTTGCGTTATATGGAGCAATAATTATTTTGGTTAATAAAAACATGAAGGGTGCTGCTAAAATTATAATAACAACATTATTATCAGTATTCATATTCTTAGTAGGTTTTAGTAGGATATATTTTGGAGCACATTACTTTACTGATGTTTTAGCAAGTATTATTCTTGGTACTTTAATATTAATAATAATTAACATGTTTATTAATAAGGAGTTTAATAATGATAAAGATAATACTATCAAAACCATTTAATTTAAATGATACCGTATCTTGTGGTCAGATATTTAGATTTTATAAACAAGAAGACAATTCTTATGACATAATATTAAATGATAGGGTAATAAATGTTTATGAAAAAGATAACTATTTGTTTGTATCTTCTGATAATGAAGATAACTTAGAATATATAATAACCGAGTATTTTGATTTGAATAATGATTATGAAAATATTAATTCAAGCATCGTAAAACTAGATTCAAAAATAAATGATGCGGTACTTTTTTCAAAGGGGCTTAACATTATTAAACAAGAACCATTTGAAACCATAATAGAATATATAATATCCGCTAACAACGGAGTTCCACAAATAGCAAGTGCTATGAATAATATAGCTACTAATTATGGTAAGAAGATACTGTTTAATAATAAAGAATATTATTTGTTTCCTAGTTATGAAGATTTAAAAGAGGTAACTGAAGAAGAATACCGTAACTGTAAGGTTGGGTTTAGAGACAAATATATATATCAAATAATAAGTAAGTTAAATAATAATGAGTTTGATATTAATTTGATATATGATATGGATACTAATAAGGCGTTAGAATATTTAATGAGTAATGTTGGAATAGGTCCTAAAGTAGCTTCTTGTATTTTATTATTTGCATACCAAAGGTATGATGTTTTTCCAATTGATACTTGGGTAAAAAAAATAATGAAAGATAGATACAACATAGAGGGAGAAAAAAACATAAGAAAATTTGCAAAGGATACTTATGGCAATTATAGTGGTTTAGCTATCCAATATCTTTTTAATGAAAGTAGAAATAAAACTAAATAGTTTGAACTATTTAGTTTTATTATTTACAGATTATGTTAAAAACCTTTTAAAAATACTATTTAAATGATAAAATTATATAAGAGGTGATTATATGAGAATTGCTGATAATTGGAAAGACTATGAATTGTTAGATATGGCTTCTGGCATGAAACTTGAGCGCTGGGGTAAATATATTTTAGAAAGACCAGATCCTCAGATAGTTTGGAGTGAAAAAAGCAAACCAGAATTATGGAACAAGGTTGATGCAATATATCACAGGAGCAACAAGGGTGGAGGTTATTGGGAAAACATTAATAACGTTCCTGACAACTGGAAAATAAAATATAATGATTTAACCTTTAATATTAAACAAATGGGATTTAAACATACAGGCTTATTTCCAGAACAAGCAGTTAATTGGGATTACATGATTAATAAAATTAAGAATAGTAATAGAAAGATAAAGGTATTAAACCTTTTTGCATACACTGGAGGGGCTACGGTAGCTTGTGCTTATGCAGGAGCAGACGTAGTTCATGTGGATTCATCCAAGGGTATGGTAGCATGGGCTAAAGAAAATATTGCCTCTTCAGATTTAGATGATAAATATGTTAGGTTTATCGTTGATGATTGTATAAAGTTTGTTGAAAGAGAGATAAGAAGAGGTAATAAATATGATGCCATCATAATGGATCCTCCTTCATTTGGAAGGGGATCTAACGGAGAGGTATGGAACATAGAGGAAAGTTTATATAATCTTATTAAGTTATGTGAACAAGTGCTAAGTGATGAACCATTATTTTTCTTAATAAATTCATATACTACCGGGTTATCAGGAATGGTATTGGAAGACGTGTTAAACTTAACAATAAATAAGTTATTTAAAGGAATAGTAACCTCTGGAGAAATAGGGTTACCAATGAAAAATAGTAAACTTATTTTACCAGCGGGTATTTATGGACTTTGGGAAAATGAATAAGTTAATCGTATTATATGAAGATAATCATGTTATTGTAGTTGAAAAAAAGCCTAACATATTATCCCAATCAGACATTACTGGTGATGAAGATTTATTAACGGATGTAAAAGAGTATGTTAAAGAAAAATATAATAAACCTGGTAATGTATACATTGGTTTGGTTCATAGACTAGACAGACCAG
>CAZBUA010000033.1:0-1161 GCA_964494975.1 uncultured Muribaculaceae bacterium | reverse complement strand
TAATCACTTCAGGAGTGATTAAATGAACAAATACAAAATCATGAGTTTAATAAAACCTATGTAGCGGTATTAAAAGGAGTGTTAAAAGAAGAAAAGGGGCACTTAACTGATTACTTATATAAAGATAAAGAAGGTATAAGTAAAGTGGTTGATAAAGAATATGGTGGTGCTAAAAAATCAGAATTAGATTATGAAGTAATTGGTTATTCAAATAATAATACAATAGTTAAAATAAATCTAATAACAGGAAGACACCACCAAATAAGATTACAGTTTAGTAACCTGGGTTATCCTTTAATAGGAGATAAAAGATATGGTGATAATAGCGATAATCAAATAATGTTATATGCTTATAAACTAAGTTTCGTTCATCCTGTTACTAAAGAACAATTAGAATTTAAATTATTACCAAAATGGAAGGAATTAAATAATGAAACAATTATACATAGACTTTGATGGTGTTATATTAGATATCATGGCAAAGACTTATGAAGAGTTAGACAAGATGAAAATAGATAAAAAAGATCAAGTAAAAGTAAAAGAATATTTTAGAAATATAGATTGGGAAAAGTTAATAGAAGAAACAGATATAATTAATGATAGTATTAATGAGATAAAAAAAATATGTGCTTGTAAAAAGTTTAACGTATATATTTTAACTCATATTAATTCAACAAATGAAATGATAGAAAAGATAAAGTATTTACATGGGGTTTTACCTGAAGTTACCGTCGTTAGTGTACCAAAAGAATTATCTAAAACAGAAGTTGTAAACCCTTCTGCAGCTATTTTAATAGATGATTATTCAGGTAATTTAAAAGAATGGCAGAAGAAACTAGGTATTGCTATAAAGTTTGTTAAAACATTAGAAAATAGTGATTATCCAGAACTCACTCATTTATCACAAGTTATTGATATGTTTAACCAATAAAAGTAGAAATAATTCTACTTTTATTTTATTTGATTAAGATAAATTGTTATGATATAATGTATATTAGGATAATATATAGGAGTGTGTTATGAAAAATATATTTAAAAAAAGAGTCAAAGAAAAAGAATCAAGCAGATTCTTTAATACCAAGTTAAAAAAGAAGTCTATGATAATGTGTATTATTGGTTTCATACTAGTACTAGGTTTAATATCCTTTGGTATGTTAGATT
>CAZBUA010000032.1:7817-8685 GCA_964494975.1 uncultured Muribaculaceae bacterium | reverse complement strand
ACTCTCCAACCAATATACGAATGGTATCAGAGCCAATATCAATACTTGTATATATTTTTTTCATTGGCATTATGCATTACCACCTTTACCTATCATATAAATTATACCATATAATGTTATTATACTATATAAATTAAAATTTTCAAATAAAAAAGATAAACTTTTTAAGTTTATCTTAAATATTAATGAATTACTCCGCCCCATTCAACAGCTGTAAAGCCATTTCTTTCAAATGTTGAAAGAGTTTCCTCTGCTATGTTAGTTTTCTTATTTACCTTTTTAATATGTATTGCAACTCTTAATAATGAATCAGGAGTTGGATTTATTATTATTTTATTAAATGTTTGTCTTTGCTCAGTAAGCTCAAAATATACTAAACTCTTTCCATTCTTTTCAAGAATTGGAAGCCAATACATAATAAATTCATTTCTTTCTTTATCATTTAAACCTATCGTAGTAAGTTTTTCTTCTAAGAAGTCTAAAGCATTAGATTTGGTAACATAAAATCCGGTACTAAAGTCAACATTGCTGCTTCCATCTTCTTCCCAATATAAAGCATAATAATACTTTCCTGAAGCATCATGTAAATCACCATTTTTATTTGCTGTTACCTTCCAGCTATCTTTATACTTTGGATATGTTGTTGTTAATAAGTTAGATTTAGCAAAAGTAACGGTAACGCTAGTATTATCTTCCTTAGGATACAAATATAGTACTGGTTTAGCATAACCACCAATGCCTTCCGTTTCAATAACACCCTTTTCTTTTGTTTTTGGGGTATAGTAATATTCTAATCCACTTCCAATAGTTCCATATGCTATATCAGTGTTTTCAACAACTAGATAAACACCATTTTTACCCTGCTGTG
>CAZBUA010000032.1:0-7807 GCA_964494975.1 uncultured Muribaculaceae bacterium | reverse complement strand
CTGCTGTGTATACCATCCAGATAGTGCTGTATGAAGCTTGTAATTACTATTCATTTGAAGGAATTTAGCTACAACATTTCCATCAAAATCAACTAATTTTAAATAATTATCAGTATCAATAACTGCTACATAATCATTCATTATTACACTTACTTCACTATACTCTTTGCTAGTCTTAATCAAAGTACCTTTACTATTATAAATTGAAAAAGTCTTATCTCCTGAATTTGCTACCGCAATATTTCCAGAATTCGAAATTCCTATTTGATAATATCTACCATCTAATACTTTTTTAAAATTACTATCATATATTTCTGCATCCGTACTATTAATAGCATAATTTTTTAAATAATAAGTATTATTTTCATACGATATAACCTTTATAGAGGCATTTTCTGATTTAAATTTAACGCTTCCATCTTTATAATCTAAAACGTAGTATGTACCATAATCATTACCTTCTGCATAATTACAAGCTATAATATAGCCATCTTTTAATATGCTCATGTATTGTTCATAATCATTAATACTAGAATATATATAGTCAATTGTTAAACGTTCTTCATCATAACTATAAAATCCTTGCTTACCATCAGAATTTGATAATACTAAACCATATATTTTATCTTCATAATTCATTACTGATATATTATTAAAAGTACCAGTAATATCAATAACTCTAGATTTGTTTTCAGATAAATCATAATATAAATACTGGCTACCATCCCTTATTGCAACAAAATCATTTATTACAGAATAAGCATGGCAATCATAATTAGTACACTTATAAGTTGCCTTTAATGTATATATAGAATCTTCTTTGGTATAAAAAGAATCATCTTCATTTTGATATACTGAATTAGTATAATATCCTGATGAATAAAATTTAATGCTATTTGAAGTACCATCTGGTGTTTTCCATTCTTTCGTATCTGTGTTTGTTATTTCTTCAACATCATAATTATCATCATCATTATTATCAGATACGTTTTTAGGAAATACTATGTACATTATTATAATTGAACTAATAATTATAATTGAAATTACAGATAATACAATTCCCAATATGTTTAATACTTTAGCTGTAGTATTTAGTGTTGGATTTGCTTTCTTGCTTTTCTTAAATAAAACCAATCCTATTATTGCTAATATTATTGATAGTATTGGAAAGCCTGAAAATACTATTGAACAAATACCCAATATCATTGGTGCCTTACTTTTTTCTTTACTACTTGACTCTTCTTTAATTGTTTTTGGCTCGCTCACTTTCTCTACCTTTTCACCACAATTAGAACAAAACTCATCTTTTTCTTGCAATGGTGAACCACATTTTTTACAATTCATTTTTCTCCTCTTCTACACTAATTAAATTATAGGTTAAAAGAAAATAAAAATCAACAAAATAAGAATGTATTGATATAAAGTTTACAAAATAAAAAGATTGTTTCCAATCTTATTTAGCCTCAAAATAATCACCATAATCTAAGTATAAGGTTCCGTTTTGCTTACCTATATTTTCTAATATGGTATTATAGTTATTTATCTTCTTAAATTTATTTAACGTTAGATAAACACCATTACCATCATTCATATATACGTAGTATCTATCTTCATCTATTTCGTTTGGATCATATTTTATCTCCGACATTTGACACAAAATATTTTTATTAATTTTATTCATAGCTTTTAAAAATCTTGTTTGTTTATTTTTAGGAACCGTATTAATTAGATAAGGAACACATAAAGTCTTATTATCCTTTACTTCGGATTCAAGCATTATTTTTTTATCAGTACTCTTATCAACATATAAAACCTTATTCTCAGTTATTTTAATATTAACAGAAAGAAAACCTTTTTTTATTTCTGCTTTTTTTACGTATGGATTACTTTCTAATTTCTTATCAATAACAATTGATATTACTGATAAGAAAGATGGATAATTGTCCAATTTTGCTATTTCAAGAACTTCCTGATCAGAAAGAATTTTATTGCCAGTAATCGTAATACTTCTTATTGGAATATCTATAAATTTATAACATGCAAAAGAAACAGCTACTAATATGATTAGTAACAAAACAAGTCTTCCAACCTTAAGTTTTCGTTTTTTCTTCTTTTGCTTTACCATTTTTATTACTCCCAATTAACAAATTCTTGTTCTATTTTTAAATCTACGTCTAATTCTTTTTTTACCGTATCATGAACATGATCAATCAACTTTTTTATATCGTTAGCACTAGCATTATTTTTATTTACTATAAAATTGGCATGTTTGTTGCTCACCATTGCGCCTCCAATTTTATATCCTTTAAGTTTGCATTCCTCAACAAGTCTACCTGCAAAATCATCAGTAGGATTTCTAAATACAGACCCTGCAGAAGGATATTCAAGAGGCTGTGTCATTAATCTTTTTTGTCTTCTTGTCTCCATTAAATCTTTTATTTCTTTTTTATCACCATGTTTCAATATTATAGTAGCATCAGTACATATGTACTCCGGATTACTTTTTAAAAATGATGATCTATATTTATAATTTAAATCTCTATTATATAAAGTTTTAATACCCAAGTCTGGAGTTATTACGGTTATTTGAGAAACAACGTATCCCATATCAGAGCGATAAGCTCCAGCGTTCATAAAAACAGCACCGCCGATGCTTCCTGGTATTCCAGAAGCAAACTCCAATCCGGTAAGACCTTCCTTCATTACCTTATAAGATAATTTTACAAGATTAACTCCCGCTCCTACCTTAACAACCGTGTCTTTTATTTTAACATCATCAAAACAATCCAGTTTAATTATTACGCCATCATATACGTCATCACTAAATATTACGTTAGATCCGTTACCTAACACTTTATACTTTATATTTAATCTTTTCAATTCCTTTAATAATTGTACTAGCTTTTTAGTAGTTTTTGGATAAACCATTAGTTTGGTTATACCGCCAACTTTATAAGTAGTATAAGAACTTAAACTAACATCCGTTTTATAGCTACCAATCATGTTCTTCTTAATAAAATTGATTATGTTTTTCATTTGCTTTCCCCCACTAATTTTATAATCTCATCATATATTTTTGTGGCGCTATTTCTTACCTCAAATGATTTTAAATTGTCTTTCAACTTATTAGTATATAACTTATCATTTAAAATTTTTTCTACCATTCTAAGTAATTTATCACCATTTAAATCTTTTTCTTCTAATATCTCAGCAGCACCCCTTGAAACTAAATCCATTGCGTTCTTATACTGATGATTTTCAGTTACGTAAGGACTTGGTATAAGAATTGATGGAACGTTTATTGCGGCTATTTCACTAAGGGTAGAAGCCCCGGCCCTACTAACTAAGCAATCCGTCTTCTTAAGTAAACTAACCATGTTATCAATATAGGGAACTATCTTAATGTTTGAAGTGTACTTACTATTTTTATAATCATCATAATAATTCTTTCCAGTAACAAACATAACTTCATAATCCTTATTATTAAACAAAGTTAATTGTTCCTTCATAATATCATTAATTGTTTTTGAACCTAATGATCCCATTACTATTAGTACCAGTTTCTTTAATGAAGATAAACCTAAATCTTCTTTTTTACATGCTAATACTTTACTAGCACTTTCGGAGCAAGGATTACCAGTATATATAACCTTTGATTTATCCTTTACATAATCCTTAGTACTTTCAAAAGAAACAAATATCTTATCAGCAAAATTTGAAGCAAACTTGTTAGTAACACCTAACATCTTGTTTTGCTCATGAACGCAGCACTTTATACCCAATTTATGAGCAGCATAAACAACTGGGGCTGATACGTACCCACCAACACCTATTACAACGTCAGGGTTAAACTTTTTAATTATTCTTTTGCACTTACTTACACCAGAAACAAATAAATAAGCACTCCTAATATTTTTTAAACTAATACTTCTTTGAAGACCTTCAATATTAATTCCAACATACTTAAATCCTTCTTTTGGAACAATATCCTTCTCCATTCTGTTAGTAGTTCCTATATATAATATTTCTGCATCTTTACACTTTTCTTTTATCTTTTTTGCAATTGCTAAAGCTGGATATATATGTCCTCCAGTACCACCTGCAGATATAATTACTCTCATGTTATCACCTACTATTGTAATTATATCATAATTATATGAATTTAATAAAAGAAAAAGAATTAGCTTTACAATAAAAAAGCTAGCTTTCGCTAGCATATAATTACTTATTTATTTTTTCTAATGATTCGGCTTTATAAAAACCAGTAGTGTTTAAACTATCAGTTAATCCTGCATTACCAACTTGATATTCATAGTCTCTTCCTTCATACACGTTAGTAACATATCTTACCCATCCAATACCATATGCGGTATTAGAATCTCCAAAGCTTGATCCATTACCAATTGAAACTATTTTAACTTGATCCCCAACAGCTAGTTTACTTTCTGCTTTTTTATCAGTATCTTTCTTGCTAGTATCATTAGTAGTTGTTTTGTCAACCTTTTCTGTAGCATTGTCCTTTACATTTTTCTTCTCTGACTTAGAACTATCATTATTTAAAGCACAAATAGTAATTATCAAAGCGATTATAATAACAAAAATTATTATTAAAGTAATAATTAATTTCTTATTATCTTCCTTTTTAATATCCTTCTTTACCTCAGATTTTGATACGCTCTTCTTTGCAACTGGTTTAGAGTTCTTTTTTGGAACACTCTTGGTTGCGTTTTTTTTGTTTGCCATTTTTAAAACCCTCCTATTATATGTAAAACACTTTACATATTAATAATAGCATATATTTAAAGGGAAAGCTACACTTTTTGACATTTTAATACAAAAAAAGAAACATTTCTGATAAAAACGTTTCTTTTTAGTTTTTGTTTGAAAAATCACCTTGTGCCCTAAGCAAACCCTAAAGCCCAAATATTAAATATTATCAGTATTTAACGTGATATCTTATTCAAATGAGTTTCTTTCTCACTTACAATTGTAAAGCTTAGATCGAATAAGATTAGTAGCCCAACTATTTTCATGGCATATACAACATGATCTTAATACTTAAATCATTTAATATTAGCTATGTATACTTATCATTTCCGCTAATACTAAAACATACAATCACATCATACGTATCTTCTATCTAAGTTAATTTCATTATAGCATTATGTTTTATTTTGTCAATAAAAATTTATTTAAAATCTTTTTTATTTTAAAACTTTACACTTTTATTTTTTAGAAAACTTTATTAGTTTAGCATGCATAACCATTTTATCATCATCATTATAACAAGTTGACAATGTAATAATCTTGTCATTTTTTGATACTGAAGTATTGAAATTATACGCACTTCTATCAATTAACTTGTTTGCAAAAGATACAAACTCCTCATCTGATGTAAAAGACGTTTGCAAATAATCAGAAGTAGTTGGTATTCTATAAACACTAAATACTTGCCATAATCCGTTTTCTTCTTCAGTAGATGTTTTAATTATAAAATTATCTGAATTATCAAGCCACTTATTGGTTAAAATGTTTTTTAAAGTTCCAAACATGGTACCATTAATTCTACCATGAGCATATAAGATGGTATTCTTATTTTCAGTTATTAAACCATTCCTATAATCCATAAAAACCCAACCTGCGGAATTGTATGACTTATCAAAAGCATGAGTTAAATAATAGCTATTATTATCAGTTTGCACGTATGGATAATTAATATTGGTACCACCAACTTGAATCCATCCTTTAACATCACTGTTAGTTATCTTAAGCTTGGTAAAATCAACATCAATCAAGTTCATCTTTATATAATCCCAATATTGATTAGACTTATCAATTTCATCTTCTTGATCTATTATTTCTGCATCGGTAACCTCTTGTATCTTAACATCTTTATTTATATTCTTATCAACCGTCTTTATTTTATTATTATCAATAAACCAAAAAATTATTTTAATAGCAGAAAAAACAAATATTGATACTGCTATTAAAAACAAGATTAACATAATTAAGTTTTTCCATTTTATTTTAAATTTCTTTTTCATATTTATCCTCACTTAAACATTATAGCATAATTTCAAAAAATATTTATACATACTATTTCAATAGTAAAAAGGCATAAAGAAAATGGTGTCTTCTTTAAAGCCTCTTTATATCAATTTTACCAACCAATGTTTTTGGTAAATCTCTTCTAAATTCATATTTATAAGGCAAAGCATATTTTGATATACTTTTTTCACAATGAGCTTTAATATCCATTAAAAGTTTATTACTAGGTTCAAACCCCTGCTTTAAAACTATATATGCCTTAGGCACTGATTGCTTATATGGATGCGGTATTCCAACAACGCAACAAAACTCTACTGCCGGATGAGTATTTAATATTTTTTCTATGTATTGTGGATATATGTTATAACCAGATGAAATAATCATACGTTTTAATCTTGTTCTAAAATATATCATACCATTGCTTTTCATGCAGCCTACATCACCCGTATGAAGCCATATCTTACCATCAGCATGTTTTTTCAAACTCACGTTCGTTTCTACATCATCATCAAGATAATGTTTCATAACAGTTGGACCACATATACATATTTCCCCATCTTTGTTTACACTTGCTTCATCTAAAGTACCAATTTTAATAATCTTATACTCAGTGTCAGGAAAAGGTATTCCAATACTACCTTCTTTATAAAAAAACCTTGGTGTTAAACAGCTTGCACCAGTACACTCAGTAAGACCATAACCAACTCTTATAGTCGCTGAAGAACCATGATCTGATAAGTATTTATTTACCTTGTTTCTTAATTCTAACGTAAGTATATCCCCACCACTAATAACTGATGTTACTGATTTTAAGTATCTTTTACTTTTTTTCTTTGATGCTATTAAGGCTTCATACATGGTAGGAACACCTGCTAAAAAGTTTGGTTTGTATTTTCTTATGTATTTATAAAAAATCCTAGCTCTAAACTGAGGAATAAGAATACAACTCATACCAGCACATAATGGGGTATGAATACAAACTCCAAGACCAAAGCCATGAAATAATGGCATTATTGCTAAAACACTATCTCCAGCCTTTGAAGGATCACACATTAAATGACTTTGCATTGCTAAAGCGTTAAAATTTAAGTTTGACAAAACTACACCCTTAGGCTCCCCAGTGGTACCACCACTATATAAAATAACGGCATCATCATCTTTTGAAGAACTATGCTTATATATTCCATCAAATTTTTTGCCTAATTTTATAAAATCATCCCATCTTATTGAACATTCTTTATCAAGTGTATATTTAATCTTCCTACCTTTTGTAATCTGGTATGCTAACCTTGTAAAAAATCTCATATCATTTTTAGCGGAAACCAATATAATTTTTTCCACATTTGTATTTTTAACTACGGATAATACTTTTTCGTAAGTTATGTCAATTGTTAATATAAACTTACTATCACTTTTCTTTAAATAAAATTCAATTTCATTCTCGCTTGATAATGGATGAATCATATTAGCTACCGCACCAACCATATTTACTGAATAAAACATGATTATTCCCTCTGGAGTATTAGGCATACATATGGTTACCTTATCTTTTGGTTTTACACCTAACTTTATTAAAGATTTAGCGCAATTTTCTATTTTTTTACATAGTTTTGTTTATTTCTCTAATAGCTGCATCATAATCAAGGGCTAGTTCTTCTTCTGAAGGAACATGTCCTTTTTCAGCTTCCAATTTTTCTTTGTCAATTACCAACTTTGCACATACCTGAATGTTTCCATCAGATTCCTTATTACCCCATAC
>CAZBUA010000031.1:8368-8697 GCA_964494975.1 uncultured Muribaculaceae bacterium | reverse complement strand
CTTGATGATCAAAATAGTATTGGTAAATCACCAGGTAATTATTTAACTTTAGAGTTTAATGATATTACTGATACAACAGCTTCTAACTTAGTAAAAGAAGTATTACAAGAAGAACTTTCTAAAATGTTAATTAAAATGGATTTTAAAAAAGATACCAAGAGTCTTATTATAGGACTAGGCAATATTAAATCAACTCCGGATTCTTTAGGACCATTAGTATCAGAAAAGATAATAACAACTAAGCATATGTTTGATATGAATATTGATGTAGATGAAAGATATACTAACGTTTCTTCTTTTTATCCAGGTGTAACCGGACAAACTGGTAT
>CAZBUA010000031.1:0-8301 GCA_964494975.1 uncultured Muribaculaceae bacterium | reverse complement strand
AACTAGTGACTTGATAAATGGTGTTGTAAAAGAAACAAAGCCCGACATCTTAATAATAATAGATGCTTTAGCATCCACTTCAATATCAAGGGTTAATAAAAGTATACAGGTATCTGATTGTGGTATCTCACCAGGTAGTGGGGTTGGTAATGAAAGAAAAGAGATTTCTAAAAATACGATGGGTATTCCGGTAATGGTAATAGGAGTACCTACCGTGGTTGATGCTACCGTAATAGTTAGTGACACTATTAAGTACATGACTGAAGAATACGTTTATAATAAATCTTTAGAGGATAGTGGTGCATCTAAACTGATAAATAAACCCGTTAATTATCTAAATAAAAAGGTTAATGTTAATGATAAAGATAGACAAACATTATTAGGATTAGTAGGTACCCTAAGTGAAAAGGAATTAAAAAAACTAACGTATGAAGTTCTAACTCCTATTGGTTATAACCTTATGGTAACTCCTAAGGAAGTAGACTTTATGATTGAAAGATTAAGTGACATAATAAGTTATGGAATAAATCATAGTATTCATAAGATATAATTTACTTCGACATAAATATTGATATTTTAATGTTACATTATATTTGGTGATAATATGAAAAGATTTAAATCTAAGAAAGTAAGGAAAAAGAAGTATTACTTAATTATTATATTTTTATTCTTTTTTGTCTTTGCGTACGTATTTGTATTTAATTACGTAAGTAAAAATAGAAGTAAAGAAAGTATCTTGGATAAGGATATAAATCTTATTACTTTTAACTTGTTTAAAGTAGCAGGTAATAAAACTAAAGAAATAATTAATAAGCCAGTATCATTATTAAATAGCAACGTTAAAAATGCTACTATTAAGGTTTCTAAGGTAAATTTACCTCTAGAAACCGTTAATGAAAAGAAAGAGCCCATAGTTTATTTATATAATACTCACCAATCAGAAGAATATGCTGATTATTCGGTATATAACGCTACCATTGGTTTAGCTACCAGACTTAATAATATTGGAGTCCCAACCGTGTTTGAAGAACAAAGTGTAACCGTGTTTTTACAAAATAACAATTTAAAATATTATAAATCTTATGAAGTTTCTAGAACGTATTTAGAAAGTGCTAGAAGTAAGGGATTCTGTCAACAAAAACCTTAGTACTATTACTATTGATAATAATAATTATGCTAAAATATTGTTCATTGTTGGTCTAGAAAACACTAATTATATAGAGAATCTAAATAATACAGAAAAACTTAATAACATAATTACTAAATTAATGCCTGGTATTAGTAGGGGAATATTAAAAAAAGAAGGAGAGGGAGTTAACGGGGTTTATAATCAAGATGTACCTGCTAATACTTTTTTAATAGAAGTGGGAGGTGTTCAAAATACTAAAGATGAGGTTGAAAGAACCATGGAGGTTATTGAACGCGCTATTGATGAATACGTAAGAGGTATTGTATGATTAGCTACAAGAAGATCTTTCATGGTATAGTCTGGTGTTTATTCTTAGGCTTCTTAGTGCTATATTTAGCACAAGCTAATGGATATTATGAAGATGTTAATAATAAGAAATCAACCCTTACAGAAGAAAAAATAAAGCAGTTTGAAGAAGACGTAAGTGCTGGTAAGAAGATTAAGGTAGAAGACTATGTAGTTAATTTAAAAAAAGATTATAGTAATCCGGTATCCAACTTTGGGTTATATACTTCTAAGGTTTTTGCTAAGTATTTTAAAAAAGGAATGAATAGATTATTTAGTGATGTTTCTAAGTCAGTAAGTGAATAATTTACATTAATAATTATAAATGTTATAATTTAACAAATTATTAAAGAGGTACTATTATGCTGGAAAAAACAATGTTTAAAAGTGATGAAGAAATAAAAGAATATTTACATAAAGTATATAATTTAGACATTAACGATGTTGTTAAAATAAATCGTGGTAGTGCAAATATTTACTTTTTAAATAAAAGTACTTATGTATTAAAAGAATTTCAATCTAAATATAATGTTGATAAAATAATTAAGGAAATTGAAGTGATTAATCATCTAAAAAAGAAAGGTATTAGCGTACCTAATTATGTTAAAACATCTAGTTGTGATTATTATACTATTTATAAAGATATAATAATAATTATTCAAGATTTTATAGAAGGATACACAATTAATAATAATGAGGGAAATTATGATCAAGTAATTGAATGTGCTAAAGAATATGGTGTTATTGTTAATGCGCTAAAAGATTTAAAAATTAAATTACCATCATCTAATATATCCGAATGGTATAGTGAAGAAAGATTTGAGCAAAGTATTAATAAATATAACAAGTTACTAACCATGTTAAATGATAATGAAATTGATAATAATATTAAAAATGATATACTTGAAAAAATGAGCATGATTAATAGTATAAAAAGTAAAATTAATTTTAATAATATGAACAATTTAACAATACTTAATACTCATGGGGATTTTAGTGTAGAACAATTAATATATAAGGATGGAAAAATTAATTCAGTAATAGATTTTGTGAGTGCTTGTAGAATGCCAATAGTATGGGAATTAATAAGATCTTATAGTTACATTGACAAAGAAGCAGTTGATGGAGAGTTTAATTTAGATACTTTTATCAATTATGTAAAAGAATTTAATAAATATATTAAGTTAAATAAATATGATATTGAATATATGCCATACATATACTTGATTCAATTATTAAATAGTGATTATGGTTATAAGCAATATATTAATGATAATTCAAAAATGAATCTATTATCATTTGGATGTTTTAGAACCAATGTTTGTAGATACTTATTTAAAAATGCAAAATTAATATCAGAAAGATTATTATCAGAAATATAAATATATTTGCTTTTTTTGTCTTAATATGATATATTATTCCCCATTGAAGTATTATTAAGGGGGAAATTATGAAAAATATTGGACTTGAAAAAGTTAAGACAGCTACGGCCATGAGTTTTACTACTGATTTTGGTATTAATATTAGAAAAAAAATTAATAAACCATTAAGAATGGTATTAAGGACTGCTACTAAAAGAGAAATAATTGTTGAATGTTATGGTAATCTGGAAAAAGATAAACCATATATTTTTGCTTCTACTCACTCTTTTGACGAAGATATTATTGCCGCATTAGCTACTATTGATAGAAGTACATATGTATTAATTGGCACGACTGATCAAATAGATTGTAATCCTACTATGTATGCTGCATGGATAAATGGAATGATATATGTTGATAGGCTTGACCCTGTCAGTAGAAAAGAATCACTTTTAAAAATGATTAGAGTATTGGTGAGTGGTTCAAGTGTTTTACTATTCCCTGAAGGGGGCTGGAATAACACGGAAAATTTAACTGTCCAAAAATTATTTTCGGGGCCTTATAAATTGTCTAAGTCAACAAAACGTGAGGTTGTTCCAATATCAACATTTAATGAACCAGGCAGTAATAAAATTTATATAAGAGTAGGTAATCCAATTGATTTATCAAATATGGATAAAAAAGATGCAAACACGTATTTAAGGGATGAGTTAGCAACTAAGATGTATAATCAAATAGAATTATATTCTACACCTATAAAAAGAGCTGAGCTTACATCAGATGCAAGAGAAAAATTTATGGAAGAAAGAAAAAATGAATATTTGCGAACTAATTGGACTAAAGATGTATGGGATGAAGAGTTAACCGTTTATAGAGATAAGGATGTTACTTCTCCAGAAGAGGTTAGATCAAGCATAGATAAAGTTAATTTAACCGCAAAAAATGCAGGTATTTTAGCACCTGTTTTGGTAAAAAGAATGGAAGATAAAAAATATAATTTTAAAGATTATATGCATAAAAATTGGAATAAGTAGTTTATAGAATAGATTTAATCTATTCTTTTTTTATTTAATATGTTATAATTCTTAAAAGAAAGTAGGTGTCTAATATGTCATTGGAGTTTGAATTACCTTTGGTATCTTTTCTGTTTGTATTAATAATTAGTATTGTGTATTTTTCAAAGAAAAAGGTTGATTTGCCAGAAAACAAAGCTTATAAAATTATTCTTATTTGTTCAATAGTAGAAATATCAATTGATTTATTTATACACGTTATTTGTTCTATGAATAGTTTTTCTGTATTACAAAGTACTTATTATAATTTGTTTAATATTCTAAATAAGATTTTATCAATGCTTTTTATTATTATTTTTTCAAGCCTGTTTTATTACATAACTCTTATTACTTATAAGAATACAAAAAAAGTTTTAATACCATTATTCATTGTAAACTTTATATCTGCTATTATATTAATATTTACCAATATTACTCTTGTTGATAAAATTGTGGTTACAAACGTAACTGGTCCTACCGCTTTGTATGGATATTTTATGGTAGCGCTATTACTTTTTGCTTCCTTCTTTATATCTATAATTAATATTAAAAAAGTTGATAAAAGATATATTTCAATATTTTCTATATTGCTATTAATGGGATTATTATATTCCTTAACTATAGTTTGCCCTGGAATTATAATATATGATTTAGTTCTTGCTTTATTATGTTACATAATGTACTTTACAATTGAGAATCCAGATTTAAAGATGGTAAATGAATTGTTAAGAAATAGAGAGTTGGTAGAGGAACAAATGGAAGATAAATCAGACTTCTTATTTGAAATGTCTCAAGGAATTAAAGCACCAACTAAAAACATAATAGAATTAACTAAAGCTTATGATGGTTTGGCAAAAGAATCTGACAAAAGAGAAGTTGTAAGAATGATTAATGTCAGTGCTAATGAGTTAATATTTAAGACTAATAACATTCTAGATGTTTCGTCTATGGATGCTAACAAGATAAAGGTTGTTAGTGAATGGTATAATCCTTATAAATTATTTAATCAAATTAAGGTTTTAGTTCAAAACAAAATAAAATTAGGTAACATAATGCTTTCAATTAAACTTAATAATAACATTCCAATTAAATTAAGTGGGGATGATATTAAAATAAAGCAGATAATGATGTCAGTATTAACAAATGCCGTTAATAATACAACTAAAGGTTATATTAACGTAACGGTTGATTCAATAAATAGATATGATGTTTGTAGATTGATAATAAAAGTTGAAGACAGTGGATGTGGTATGTCTATAGATAAGATTAATGAAATACTTAGTAGTTCTAAGAATCTTACTGAAGAAGATATATTAAAGTTAGAGAATATGGATGTTGACTTACCGGTAGTTATAAAGATGATTAAGCTGTTAGGTGGTAACATTAATATTAAAAGTGAAATAGATAAAGGGACAACCATAAATATTGTTATAGATCAAAAATATGAACTCGAAGAAGTTAATGGTGTAATGAAAGACATAGAAAAGTACTCTTCAGATGTATATGGAAGAAAAAGAGTCCTAATAGTTGATGATGATAAGGATGAAATATTTAGAATTAAAAGTATTTTAAATAAATATAATGTTGATATTAACACTACCATGATGGCTAAAGAGTGTGTTGATAGAATTAAACAAGGGGAATTATATAACTTAATAATAATAGATGATGAGTTAAGAACGTCTAGTGCTTTAGCGGTATTACAAGAATTAAAGCAGGTAGACAAGTTTAACGTACCGGTTGTTATTATGCTAAACAGTAATAAAGAACATTTTAAAGAAAATTACATAGATGATGGTTTTGATAGTTTTATTTTAAAAGATAACTTGAATGATGAGTTAGAAAAAATAATAAGTAAGAACTTATAAATAGTCTATAATTTGACAAATATGATTATTTTATATATAATTAACACATTAAATCAATGATTTAGATTAGTAAGTATTATTAGTTATTAAAGAGAGCAGTTGCTTGGTGTGAAACTGTATAATTAAAATACCAAATGGGCTAAAGAGAGCTTTTCAGAACCATAGTATGAAAAGACGGGAAATACTTACCCGTTACCATAAGTAGCGTATGATTGTGCGTTAGGTGGCATTAAAAGCAAGTTTACACTTGTCCTATATTAGGATGAGTGTTTTTTATTTATCTTAATAGCAATTATAATATAATAAGAAAGAAGGAAATTAAAATGGGAAATATTATATTAACAGGTGAAAGACCAACTGGGCCTCTTCATATAGGCCATTATGTAGGTTCTTTAAAAAGTAGGGTAGCTATTCAAAATAGTGGTGATTATGATGAGATGTATTTGTTTGCGGCGGATGCACAAGCACTAACTGATAACTTTGAAAATCCTAAGAAAGTAAGAGAAAACGTTCTTGAAGTTGCATTAGATAATTTAGCGTGTGGTATTGATCCAAATAAGGTTAATTACTTTATTCAATCAGAAGTACCAGAACTAACAGAATTAACTTTTTATTACATGAACTTAGTAACCGTATCTAGGTTATACAGAAATCCTACCGTTAAAGAAGAGATAAAACTAAGAGGATTTGAAGAAAGTATTCCGGTTGGGTTCTTTACTTACCCAGTATCACAGACAGCGGATATAACGGCTTTTAAGGCTAATATCGTACCGGTTGGTGATGATCAATTACCAATGATAGAACAAGCTAGAGAGATAGTTAGAAAGTTTAATTCTATATATGGTGATACCTTGGTAGAACCTAAAGAATTATTACCAGAAAACAAAGCATGTTTTAGACTAGTAGGTACTGATGGTAAGGCTAAGATGAGTAAATCATTAGGTAATTGTATTTATTTAAAAGATAGTCCAGAAGAGATAAAATCAAAAGTTATGTCTATGTATACTGATCCTGACCATATTAAAGTAGAGGATCCTGGTAAGGTAGAGGGTAATGTTGTGTTTACTTACTTAGACGTATTTTGCAAGGAAGATTCTTTTTCTAAGTACTTACCTGAGTATAAGAACTTAGATGAATTAAAGAGTCATTATAAACAAGGTGGTTTGGGTGATATGAAGATTAAGAGATTCTTAAATGATATATTACAAGAAGAATTAAAAGAAATAAGAGAAAGAAGAGAAGAATTAGCTAAAGATCCTGATAAGATATATGAAATATTAAAAGAGGGTACTAAGAAGGCTAGAGCAAAAGCCGCTCAAACTTTAAAAGAAGTAAAAGCTGCTATTGGGATAAATTATTTTGAATAAGGGAGACTAATTATGGATAAGGTATATAACAAGTTAGTAAGGGATAAGATACCAGAAATAATAGAAGGTAATGGTGAATATCCAGTAGTAAGATATTTAGATGATACTGAGTATAAAAAGGCTTTAGAAGAAAAATTATTAGAAGAGTATAAGGAGGTTCTAGCTTCTTCTAACGAAGATAGATTAGAAGAGTTAGCAGATATGATAGAGGTAATACGTGCTTTAGCAGCTGTTGAGAATAGTACTTTAGATTGTATTATTTCAATAGCAAACGTAAAAGAGAAGAAACGTGGTGCTTTTAAAAAGAAAGTGTTTTTAGAAAAAGTAACTGATAAGAAAAATAATTAAAAGTCTTTTTATAAAGACTTTTTTATGTGATATAATGTTTAGTAGGTGAAGCAAAATGAAACAAGAAAATATTAGAAATTTTAGTATTATAGCGCATATAGATCATGGTAAGAGTACCCTTGCGGACAGGATTCTAGAGAAGACTGGAGCCATTACTAAAAGAGAGTCTAAGGATCAATTATTAGATTCTATGGATTTGGAACGTGAACGTGGTATTACCATTAAACTTAATGCGGTAGAACTTAATTATAAACATGATGGTAAAGATTATCTGTTTCATTTAATAGATACTCCTGGTCATGTAGACTTTTCTTATGAAGTATCAAGGTCTTTAGCGGCTTGTGAGGGAGCTATACTTGTCGTAGATGCTGCACAAGGAATAGAAGCTCAGACAATAGCAAACATGTATTTAGCACTTGATAATAATCTTACTGTTATACCAATAATTAATAAGATAGATTTACCTAATGCTGATATAGATAAAGTAAAGAAGGAAATAATAAATACTTTTGGCTTTAAAGAAGAAGACATAATTCTTACTTCTGCTAAAACTGGGGCTGGTATTGATGAGTTATTAGAAGCCATTGTAAATAGAGTTCCAGCACCTAAGGGTGATTTAAATAAGCCTTTACAAGCGTTAATATTTGATAGTTTGTATGAATCTTATAGAGGAGCTATCATGTGGATCAGGGTTGTTAATGGTAGTGTTAAGATTGGTGATATCATTAAGATGGTGTCTACTGGTTCAACTTATGAGGTTGTAGAGCTTGGTAAGCATGATCCTAAAGAGAAAAAGGTTAATGAGCTTAACGAATATTTAAGTAATACCTC
>CAZBUA010000030.1:776-9033 GCA_964494975.1 uncultured Muribaculaceae bacterium | reverse complement strand
CCGTTTCTTCTTTTTCTTCTTCCTTAATAGCTTTCTTTTTCTTCTTGTTAAACAAACCCTTAATAAACATAATTATTGAGTCCGATATAACCTCTGTTAGTGCTGATAACTTATCAGTTACAGAATCAACAATGTTAAAAACTCCATTAAGAGATTTTACCTTTTCATCCACATCATTAACAATCCCACTAACCTTGTTCATCGTTTTAATAACTTTAATACAGATAACAATAAGTAAAACTATTAGGACACATAGTAATATGTATATTATTATTGGTAAATAAGTATTACAAAATTCAGTCATAATTATTCATTCTCCTTTTCAGTATGCATTGAATCAATTAAATTAAATAAATCTTGTTCCATAGTATCTTCATCATCGTCTTCTTCTGACACTTTTTCTTCTAAAGCCTTTTTTTCTGATTTAGTATGGCTTTTTTCTCTTTCCTTATCAACATCTATTTCAGTAAAGTTTACGTTAGGCAAAATCATATCATCATCTTCATCATATGGAGGTTCTTCTTCTTTTTTTTCTATCTTTTGGGCTTCAACTTCTTTTATTTTAGTTTTAACCTTGGTTCTAGAAAGTTCAACTTCACGTTCTTCTTTTTCCATATCCCTTTCGGCTTCTTCAATTGTTTTCTTACTCAAATTATTCATGGTATCTTCAACTTCTCCATAAGCTTTTCTTCTTACTTCATCCAAAGTGGTGTCATCTTTAGTATTAGCTAATATTTCTGAAGTTTCTTCCTTATCAACCTTATTACCCTCGTCATCTAACAAACCATATACTGGAGAAATCATTGGTGTGGGTTTAAACTTTTTGCTATCCTCTTTCTTCCTACCTTGATAAAGAGTAGGTTTAGGTTCTTCTATTTTAATAGGAATTATTGGTTCTGGCTTTTTACTAGATACCATAAAGTCATCATCATTAAACTCAGGAAATTCAAATTCTTTTTCATTCTTTACAACTCTAGACTTAACTTCAGTTTCAACGTCGTCATCAATAACTTTTTCAGAAATGTCTTCAAAGTCAAACTCTTCCATCTCTTTAGTTTTAGAATCATCATCTATAATTTCTTTCTTTACTTCATGTTTAGATTCTTTTTTAGGCATCTTTATAATACTTTTCTTTGGTTTTTCATCTTCATCTACTTCATCTAATAAAAAACTCTTCATTTTATTTAATTTATTCATAAGTCCCATAATGTAAATCACACCTTTCTCTTACTGACTGGTAGTAGTGGCTTTTTCCACAGTGGTTGTTGTAACTGTCGTAGTAGTAGTTTCCTTTACTTCTATCTCACCTTCAGTTACACCAGTTGTAGAATCGCCTTCATATTTATCATACTCTTCAATGTACTCTAGAAAGTTACCACCCTTATCCTTACTATCAAACAAATTATATACTTCTTCTCTTGAGTTTAAATTACCAGATTCATATAAATTTTTTAATAGCAAATCATTAAAATCAACACTTGATAGAATGTAAGCAGCATCGCTCATGGTACTATCAAGTTCAGATTTATCTACGTATGTTTCTATTTTAGCATAATTATACACCATTTGCACATATAATTTATCCTTTACCTCAGTTATTTCTACGTATCCTGTCTTACCATTATTATCTATTAACTTTGAATAATAAGCTTTTTTATTAACTTTATAATCAATTTTGTCTTTATAATAATAACTTACTACGTCCACGTATAAATAATAATATCTATTATCCCTTTTTAAGACGTCATTATAATCAGCAGATTTTGTTATAACAATACCTTTAGGTAAATAGTATTTATAGCCCTTACCAACGGTATTATATAATTTAATATTTAAAGATAAAACCTTATCAATCACTTGTTTATAATCATACTTATCCATTCCGGTAATAGTACATCCAGATAGCAACAGCATAACTAATAATATTAATAAAACTTTTACTTTTTTCATCAGTTCACCTACTCTAAGAATATTATATCAAAAATAAGAAAAAAATTAAACCTTTATTTTAATTTATAGGCTTCTAACCTACAGATTCTTATTCCTTCTTCATTAAACTTCATTTCATACTCAGTAATAACATTATCAGTCATATGTTCTTTAGCTAAATCCAACGTTACGTTTTTTAAAGCATATCCGTACGTACTTAAAGATTCTATAGAAAATGCAAATAAATCAATATTATCCGTCTTTTGAATAATCTTCATATCACCTTTAAACACAGCGCTATATTTATTTAAAAAGAAACTACTAGTAAGTCTTCTTTTAGAATGTCTTTTCTTTGGCCAAGGATCTGAAAAGTTAAGATATATGGTATCTATTTCTTTATCAAAAACATTGTCTATTTCGTTGGCGTCAAGCCTAAGTAGTCTTAAGTTTGGCAATTCTTCCTCACAAAGCTTTTGTACCGCTCTTACAATAACACTATCAAACATTTCAATACCAATAAAGTTAACGTTAGGATTTTGTTTTGCCATTCCTATTATAAAATCTCCCTTTCCCATACCTATCTCAATACTTATGGGATTGTTATTATTAAATACTTTATTCCACTTACCTTTATAATCAAGGTAGTTTAGTACTACGTATTTTGAACTTTCTATTATCTCTTTAGCATTCTTTACGTTCTTAAGTCTCATGTTATCACCCATAATAATTATACACCAAATAATAAAATAAACATATAATTAAATGAAAGCTTTATTAGGAGGTAATAAAATGAAAAATGACAGAAACATGTTTGGTATGCAAATGATGCCTAACAATTCAGGTATGTTTTCAACCAACGGTATGATGTTTCCTAATTACATGAATGACAACTATACCAATTTAGATAACAGGGTTAGTAGTTTAGAAAAAAAAGTTAAGGTATTAGAAAACAGAATCTCAAGATTAGAAACACCATATCAAAACACTAATACCCAAAATTATCAAACACCACAATCTGGTACTCAGTATCAAGCTACACAAAATGATGGTACAAACTATAATGGAGAAATGTACATGATGTAAAAAAGTCTACAAAGTAGGCTTTTTATTTTGATCTATATTATTTTTATTTGGAGACTGTATACCATACATTCCTAATAATTCATCATCACCGGCTTGGTATTGATCCCATATCCAAGTCTTTAATCTATCATTTACGTTAAGATTTTGAATATCTTCATATACTCTATCATCATCAGTAATGTTAGTCTCATCTTTTTTATCAACCTTATCAAGATCTTTTTCATCTTTTAAACTTGCTATAAAACCATCTGCGTAAGCAGGAATTAGCTCATTAAGATTTAAATATGGTTGTGAAGATAATTTCTGTAATGTTGATATCAAATCATGATTTGATAAATATTGCCTTACAAAATCTCTAGCACCTTCTTGTCTTGTAATACAATTAAAATTGTTATTTACCAAGTCATTCACCACCATAATTACGTCTCTTTTAACTTCGTCATCATCATTTAAGTTAACATTCTGGCTTAATAAAGTTTCTTTTATTGCGTCTTCTAAGCTATTTATCTTTGCCATAAAACCACCTCTAATATAATTTTACCATAATAAATATTAATGTATTAATAAGATTATATAAATGTGTAAACAAACAAGTAAACAATTATCTGTCTAAATAAATAATCATGGCAGAAAAACAATATATTTGTTCTTCTCCATTTATAGCAGAAGATACTTGATACTTGATATCAATAATCTCTAAATCTTTAATAAAATCATTAACACACTCTTCAAGGTCACTTTCTATATCACAATCAAAAACCTTTACCCTCATATTATCACCAGCTTAATATTATCAAAAAAGTAATAAATATTATGTCAAAAAAAGACTTATAAAAAGTCTTTTTCTATTCAAAATTATCTAAGAAGTCATCTATTGTCATAAACTTATCATCTATTTCTTTTAAAGATACTTCTTTCTTTTCTTTTGATTCTTGTTTAGTAACCGGTTTTGATACTACTTCCTCAGATTCATCCTTGGATAATTCTGCAACCTTATACATGGCTTCAATATTATCTTTAGATATCGTACTTCCGGTAGAGTATCTATCCATAATTGGTATTTCAGTTAATTTAAGTTCTTTATCTTTTGCTGATGTCTTAATAATATAGTTATCCTTTGGATTAGTAACATAGACCTTAAATACTCGTTGTGGGTTACTCTTTACTTCCTTAAGTAATAACAAACCTCTTTTAGCTCTGGAAGTCTTTTCAAACTCAGATATCTTAATTCGTTTTGCAAGACCTTTTACCGTAACTACCGTTACATACTCTTCAGAGCCATCAAACAAGCACGCACTCGCTACCTCATCATTCTTTAGATTAATAGCTTTGACACCGGCAGTTCTTAAACCAATAGTAGGTATTTCAGATCTGTCATACCATAATCCGTATCCGTTCTTAGTTCCAATAAACACCTCACTAGCATTACTAATAGTAACGTTTGTTACCTCGTCATTATCCTTAAGTTTAATAAATGTTATTGGTTTAGAATAACGTTGTACCTTAAACTCACTAAGTAAGGTTTTCTTTACCATACCATTCTTTGTAAACGTAGTAATTTCTCTATCATCAAAGTTTTTAACAGGTATGGCTTCTATTACTTTTTCATCTTGATTTATAGGTATTATATTACTAATATGTTTACCTAATTCTTTCCATTTTAAATCAGGTAATTCATGAACTGGTACGAATAAATAATTACCTAAATTAGTAAATAATAATAAAGTATCTAGAGTATTTTGTTCAAATAGATGAGATACAAAATCATTTTCCTTAACCAAAGTATCATCACCTGATGCTGCTAAATATGATTTTTTAGATATTCTCTTAACATATCCATCATTAGTTACTAGCGTGATAACATCTTCCTTAGGAAGCATTAGGGTTTCATCTATTTTAATTTCAGTTATTTCATCCTTTATTAAAGACTTTCTAGGTTCACCAAAATCTTTCTTTATACGTTTTAGTTCTTCTTTCATTACCTTTTTTAGCTCTTTATCATCAGATAAAATAAGTTCATATTCCTTTATGGCTTCTTGTAAGGTCTTCATCTCATTTTCTACATCCGTTATGTCGGTATTAGTTAAACGGTAAAGTTGTAACATTACGATAGCTTCAGCCTGTCTTTGTGAAAAGTCAAACTCTTTTACCAAGTTAGTAATGGCATCAGCTTTATTCTTAGATCCCCTAATAACCCTTATAACTTCGTCTAATATCGATATTGCTTTTACTAAGCCTTCTAAGATATGATACCTATCTTTAGCGTGTGCTAAATCAAACTTAGTCCTGTTAGTAACTACTTCTTTTCTATGCGCTATAAAAGCATCTAATATTGGAATAACACCTATCTGTCTAGGTCTTCTATTAACTATGGCTATTATGTTAAAACTATAAGATACTTGTAAATCAGTATTCTTAAGCAAGTAATTAATTATTGATTGAGCATTAGCCTCTTTCTTTAACTCTATTACTACTCTTAAGTCTCCCCTTGCGGTTTCATCCCTAGCATCAACAATACCATCTATCTTTTTATCAATTCTTATATCATTTATTTTCTTTACTAATAAAGATTTATTAACTTCATAAGGAACCTCAGTAATAACTATTTGCTGTTTTCCTTTTTCTTTTGCTATTTCAAATTTTGACTTAATAATTATCTTACCTTTACCATTTTCGTAAGCAGATCTTATCTCATCAGTTCCCTCAATTATTCCTCCAGTAGGGAAATCTGGCCCTGGCATAACTTGCATGATGGTTTCTAAAGTACAATTAGGAGAATCAATTCTCTTTATTGTGGCATCTATTACCTCTCCTAAGTTATGAGTTGGTATGTTAGTTGCATAACCTGCAGAAATACCGGTTGCGCCATTAACTAAAAGGTTTGGAAACCCTGCTGGTAATACTATTGGTTCTTCCAAAGTATCATCATAGTTAGGTGCCATTAACACGGTATTCTTATCTATATCATTTAATAATTCATTACTTATTTTTGATAATCTGGCTTCGGTATAACGCATTGCGGCAGCGCCATCACCATCCATAGAACCATTATTACCATGCATATCTATGTAAGGAGTCATCATCTTCCAATCCTGACTCATTCTTGCCATGGCTTCATAAATACTAGAATCTCCATGTGGATGATAATTACCCATTATCTCTCCTACCGCTTTTGCACTCTTACGATACTTTTGATTATAAGTATTATGACTCTTATACATTGCAAATAATATACGTCTTTGTACTGGCTTCAAACCATCTCTAACGTCTGGTAAAGCTCTGTCTAAAATAATTGTTTTACAGTATCTACCAAAACGTTCACCCATTATCTCTTCTAATGAATAATCATATATTCGTTGTAATAATTCAGACATCTTTACCTCCTATTTTGATATTTCATATGAATCTTCTAAAGAGAAATCAACATTCTCTTCAATCCAATCTTTTCTAGGTTCTACGTTATCTCCCATAAGGATTGAAACCCTTTTTTCCGCTAAAGCAACATCAGTTATCTTAACTTTTATTAAGCTTCTGTTCTTAGGATCCATTGTTGTTTCCCATAATTGGTTAGCATCCATTTCACCAAGTCCTTTATATCTTTGTAAATCTTCCATTTTTCTACCTGAT
The DNA here is from genome assembly GCA_964494975.1 of uncultured Muribaculaceae bacterium. Classification (GTDB taxonomy): domain Bacteria; phylum Bacillota_I; class Bacilli_A; order RF39; family UBA660; genus Aphodocola. Next base: position 2,394 of record CAZBUA010000030.1, on the reverse strand, counting down.
GAATATTCTTTTAATTCATCATCAGTATAAGCATAAACAGATTCATTTTTAGAAAAAGTAAGCTTGTATAATGGTGGGTTTGCAATGTAAACCCTGCCTGCCTCAACTAAAGGTCTCATGTATCTATAGAAGAAAGTAATTAATAAAACCTGAATGTGACAGCCATCATCATCGGCATCGGTCATTATAATTACCTTATCATAATTACAATCATCAATATTAAAATCAGATCCTACTCCCGCTCCTATAGTATATATTAAAGTGTTAATTTCAGCATTCTTATAAGCCTCATCCATACTACATCTTTCAGTATTTAAAACCTTACCTCTAAGCGGTAATATGGCTTGGTATTGTCTATCCCTACCAGTCTTTGCACTACCTCCAGCTGAATCACCCTCAACGATAAATAACTCGTTTTTATTTTTATCCTTCTTAGTAGCGGGTGCTAACTTATCACTTATGTTCTTTTCCTTTTTAGTACCCTTTCCCTTACGGGCTTCTTCTCTTGCTTTTCTAGCGGCCTCTCTAGCGGTCTTACCCTTTAAAGCCTTCGCTATTATATCCGTAGCAACGGTTTTGTTCTCCTCAAGAAAATACTGCAACTTTTCAGTAACTACGGACTCAACCGCAGCCTTAGCTTGTGGTGTTCCTAGTCTTCCCTTAGTTTGTCCCTCAAACTGTAATAAATCCTCAGGAATTTTTAAAGACAAGATAATTGTTAATCCTTCTCTTAAGTCAGAACCCTCAAACTTACTATCCTTACCCTTTAAAAAGCCATTATTTTTAGCATAATCATTAAACACCTTAGTAAGTGCGGTTTTAAGTCCCACCTCATGAGAACCACCATCAGCAGTCTTAACATTGTTTACAAATGATACAACGTTTTCTGAATATCCTTCGGTATATTGAAAAGCACACTCAACTTCTATCTTATCCTTAGTACCATCAAAACCAACTACGTTATGTATTGGTTTTTTATCTTCATTTAAATATTCAACAAAGGCTTCTAATCCTTTTTCGTAATGATAAGTAACATCTTTTTCATCTTCTTCATCTATTACGTCTATTGTTAAACCTTTTAATAAGAAGGCAGACTCCTGCATTCTTTCACATATTGTAGTATAAGAAAAAGTTGTTGATGAGAAAATACTATCATCTGGCATAAATCTAACCGTGGTTCCGGTTTTATTAGTAGTTCCAACTTGTTTTAGAGGGGTATCTACCTTACCACCATCTTTAAACTTTATTTCATACTTTCCACCATCACGATTTATATCAACTATCATCCATTTAGAAAGAGCGTTAACTACTGATGCACCAACACCATGTAATCCTCCTGATACCTTGTATCCTTCTCCATCAAACTTTCCACCCGCATGTAATATCGTATATATAACTTCGGGAGTAGACTTACCAGACGAATGTTTACCTACTGGTACACCACGTCCTTCATCAGATACAGATACGGATCCGTCTTTATGAATAATTACTTTTAAATGATTTCCAAACCCGTTAATAACCTCATCAATACCATTATCAACAATCTCCCATACAAGGTGATGAAGTCCTCTTTTATCGGTAGAACCAATGTACATACCTGGTCTTTTTCTTGCCGCTT
>CAZBUA010000030.1:0-766 GCA_964494975.1 uncultured Muribaculaceae bacterium | reverse complement strand
ATGATTATAACACAAAACATTTAAAAATTGCAAAAATGATTTACACTTTTTAACACTTGTTTACCACAAAAGAAAAAAGTAACAAACTACATTACTTTGTTCATTGCTTTCATCATTTGGTTAACCTGCTTTTGACTAGGAGTTCTTCCCATTTGTTGCATCATAACCTTTATCATTTTTTCATTTATTGGTGGATTATCTTTTAAATACTTCTTCATAAACTTTCTCGCTAATAAAAAGCCTACGATAGCACCAACTATTAATCCGATTACTAAACATAATATTTCTTGCCACATGTTTTATTCACATTCCTTTCACAATTATATTTTACTAAATTATTTAACATAGTGCAAGGTTTTATCCATAACTTTACCAAGCCAAAAATAATCTTTGTTATTAAAATCACAAACAAAGACGTTACTTTCACAATTTATTACGTTAAAAAAAGTGGATATGTTTTTATTTGTTTTTATTTTTATATAAGTGTTATAGACGGTTAGTTTACTCTTTTCAACACCATCATCATAAACGTGTTTGTTTAACGTTTTAACATAGTTTGTATTATATAAATACTTTTCATATAAATTAGAATTAATTAAAGACTTGTTATATGGGAGTGCTAACTGTTCAAACAAACGGTATGATATTATAAAATCATTCTTACTAGATAATGATATTTGCTCTAGTATTTTGTATAAATAATAAGTCCTAGAATAATAAAGTTTTGAAAAAGAATCGTTAATCTTAAATAAATAATATACTCTCA
>CAZBUA010000029.1:3474-9113 GCA_964494975.1 uncultured Muribaculaceae bacterium | reverse complement strand
AAGAAATTATGTGATAGTCATCCTATATATAAGGAGGTGCACTATGTATAAAATAATGGACGGAGTAGAAACTAGTAGAAATTTAAGAGAACGATTAAAAGGTGAAATAGAAACTGATTTGTTAACACCATCTTTAACCGTTATTCAGATTGGTAATAACAAAGCTAGCAACATATATGTTAGAAACAAAAAACGTGCTTGTGAAGAGGTTGGCATAAACTTTAACTCTTTAAAGTTTGAAGACACCATTGGACAAGATGTTGTTATAAAAGAAATAGAAAGATTAAATAATGACATATCAGTAAATGGTATTATTGTTCAATTACCACTACCAAATGGTTTTGATGAGGGTAAGATTATTAACTCTATTGATTCTGTTAAGGACGTTGATGGGTTAACTTATAAAAACGTTGGTAATCTAGTTTTAGAAAATGATTGTTTAGTATCTTGCACACCACTTGGTGTTATGGAACTTTTAAAAACTTATAATGTTGCATTAGAAGGAAAAAACGTAGTAATAATAGGAAGAAGTAATTTGGTTGGAAAACCACTAATCCAGTTATTATTACATAGGAATGCAACGGTAAGTATTTGTCATTCTTATAGTAAGGACATCGTTAGCTATACTAAGATGGCGGACGTACTTATAGTGGCTGCAGGGCATCCAAACATTGTTACCAAAGATATGGTATCAGATGGGGTTGTTGTAGTTGATGTTGGTATAAATAAAGAAAATGATTTATTATGTGGAGATGTCGACTTTAAAGAAGTATGTAAAAAAGCATCCCTTATAACACCCGTACCTGGTGGGGTTGGCCCAATGACCGTAGCATGTTTATTAAAAAACGTGGTTAAAGCTTACAGGATACAAAACTAATGAAAACGAGTCTTGATGATATTTTTATTGACTCTTTACCAAGTTTAGACTTACATGGTGAGTATAGAGACTCAGCAAGAGTGTTAATAAAAGAATTCTTAGAAGATAATTATGCCTTAAAAAATAAAAAAGTTTTAATAATACATGGGGTTGGTAGTGGAATAATTAAAGACGAAACACACAAATTATTAAAAGAAAGTAAGTATGTAGAGAGCTTTCATCTAAATAGGTATAATCCTGGATGTACGGTTGTATACATAAAAGAGATAAATAAATGAAAGAAAATATAATGATATTCTTTTGCGACGTAGTTGGTACGTATGAATTTTCTAAAGACAAAATGCATGATGATAACGTAAAAAAAATGACAAAAGTTTTGGATTCTTTAGCAGCCAAATTAAATTGCGATAAGATAATTTTTAGTTTTATTAGTGATGAAGAGGGCTTATATGGAGAAAAATTATTAGCTAAAGAGTTAGAAAATTTAGCATCACTAAACCAAAGTAATATTTTAACCTTAGGAAAGCAGTTTTATGGAAATGGTTATCTTGATGATAATAAAGTCTTTGAAAGGGAAAACAACTTAAAATGCAAAACAATAGAACAATATGTTAATGAACTAAATAATAAATATAACATAATAAAAGTTATCTATGCTGATGATGCCGATTTCTATATTAATTTGTCAAAGCACTTTTTTGATGTAGATGATTTTTCATTTGATTATGATTTGTGTAAGGTTGAAAGTGGTTTGCCAGACCTAATAGATAAGTTAGAAATAATAAAAAATAACATTTCAGAAAAGCCTGTATTTATTCATAAATAAATATTGGTTTTTATTTTATGCCCAAAAGTTGACATTTGGATGTATTTGTGTTATTATAGCGAGCATTCATACAAAAGAGGGGGAATTTTGATGGAAAATGAAGAAAGAAAGGGTTTAACCGTTAAGGATATTCTTATTAGATTAATATTAGTAATAATATTTATATTCTTATTAATATGGTTATTTCCAATGCCAAATTTAAAACCGTTAAATAATCAAATTTTTGCTGATAACGTTGATAGAATGAAGGATGTTGCTAAATCTTACTATACGCTAGAAAGATTACCAAGTAACATTAATGATTCAAAGAGAATGACCTTAAAAGAAATGATTAATAGTAAGTTAATATTACCATTAATGGATTCAAATGGTAAGTATTGTTCAACTAAAGATTCATATATAGAAATCACTAAGTTAGAAAATGAATATGTTATTAAAGTTAACTTATCATGTTCTGATAAGACTGATTATATTATTGAACACTTTGGATGTTACGATATATGTAGCAACGAATGTAAGCTTTTAGATGAAGCTTTAACAACTACTAAAAAGACTACTACAAAGAAAAATTCAACAAAGGTATCTAGTGATCTTTATGAATATGAATTCTTAAAGAATACTTGTACGCAAGCGTTTGAACAATATGTTTGCCCTACTGGATATTATTTAGTTGGGGATAGTTGTATTAAAAATAGTTCTGAAACAATAGTTAAGAACGCTACTAAGAAGGTTACTACAACCAGTACTACTGATAAAAAAGATGCTGAAGCCGTTGTTAATAGTTCAAGTGAAATAGTTGGTAAAACTTGTACTAACAAGAACGTAACATCAACTATTAACGCATCAACTGATACTACTGTTTATAGTGCTTTAGCAACTACTACAACGCAAAAAATAACAGCAGACAAAATAAATAGTTATGACGTTAAGGGAGCTGTTGGTACCGTTACTGTTACTAACGCAAATTATATTACCGTACAAAACTATAGAGTAATTACAGCGGATAAGATTATTAGTTCATATAATTGGACTTATGATTATACGAAGATTGCAACAGAAGCAAACTTAGCTTATGAAAATGCAACTGAAAAGTTAGTTTATGTAGATACGTTCTCAGAACCAACTTGTTCAACTTGTGCTACCATGGTAGTTTATTATAAATATTATCATTATGTAAAAGAAGCTGGTAACTATACTTATTCATGTGATGCATATCCAGGATATTCATTATATGATGGTAATAAGTGTAGAATAGCTACCACAACTTCTAAGAGTTGTCCTTCTGGATATACTGCTAATGGTTCGGTTTGTACTAAACAATCAGTATCATATAGTTGTTCAGCTTATGGATCAGATTATGTATTAGATTCAAGTAATAACACTTGTAAGAAAACAACAACTAGTTATAGTTGTCCTTCTGGAACAACACAAACTAGTGATCCTAAATATTGTGCTAAGAGTACTACAACTTATAGTTGTCCTGCTGGTACAACTTCAATAGGTAATAATAAATGTTCTAAGACAAGTTATTATTGCCCATCAAATACCTCAGATAAAACTTATACTTTAGTAGGTAATAAGTGTTCAGTTATTACAAAAACACAATCATGTACTTGTCCTTCTGGATCAACAGAAGCAACTGATGGTACTTGTGTTAAGAAAACTTCAAGTACGACATATACATGTAGTTCTTATCCAGGATATACACTAAGTGGTAAGACTTGTTCAAAAACAACTACTACTGATCATGTATCTTATGTATGTGATTCTGGTTATGAATTAAATGCTAATAACAACACTTGTATTAAAACGGTAAGCACTAGTGATACTAAGAAAGCTACCGCTAAGTATAAGACATCTTGTACTAAGAGTTATATGTGGTCAACCAAAACCTCAGTTGATGGTTGGATATATACTGGTAACAAGAGAAAAATAAACTAATAAAAGAATAAAGGGTAAAAGAAGACTTAAAAAAGTCTTCTTTTTTTGTTATAATTAACTTAGGTGGTGATGATATGTACGTTAATGTTTTAATTGAAACCAAAGTTAAAAGTAATGACATGATGTTTACTTATCATGTACCATGTACTATTAAAGGATGTTTAGTTGGAAAAAGGGTAATAATTCCTTTTGGAACGAGGACCATAGAGGGCTTTGTTCTTGAAAATGCTGATAAACCAACTGACTATGAAGCTAAAGACATAATAAGTGTTGTTGATTCTGAAACCATACTTAACAAAGAACTTATAGAATTGGGTAGGGTGATGAGCCATAAATACTTATGTCCATTAATCTACTGTTATCAAGCAATGCTTCCTAAGGCTTTAAAAGCAAAAGTAAAAAATAACCTTGGCGAGAAAAAGTTAACTTACGTAAGGTTAAATGATAACATAAAAATTATAGATGTTAAGATTAGTAGACAACTTGAAATAATTAACTTTTTAAAAGATAATAAAGAAGTTCTTAAGAGTTCTATATTAGGTGTTTCCTCATTAAAAAAATTAATAGATAAGAATATTGTAATTGAATATAAAAAAGAAGTTTATCGAGATGTTAATACTGATGTTGATGTAAAACAAATCAATTTAACGCAAGACCAAGCCCTTGTTAGTAGTAGTATTAAATCTGACTTGGATAAGCCGAAAGTAACGTTGCTTTACGGTGTTACCGGATCTGGTAAAACAGAAGTATATATAGATGTGGTTAAGGAAGTTATTAAGCGTAAAAAGACCGCTATTATTCTTGTACCTGAAATTAGCTTAACACCACAAATAACCGCTAGGTTTAAAGGTGTTTTTGGAGATGACATAGCAATTATTCACTCTTCATTATCTGATGGTGAAAGATATGATGAATATCGTAAGATAAATAGGGGAGAAGTACACGTTGTAATAGGTGCTAGAAGCGCTATTTTTGCACCATTAAATAACTTAGGAATAATAATAATAGACGAAGAACACTCAGAAAGTTATAAACAGGATTGTAATCCTAGATATAGCACTTTAGACATTGCTATGGAAAGATCTAAAACTCATAATTGCCCAATAATATTAGGAAGTGCTACTCCTACTATAGAAAGCTATGCGAGAGCACAAAAGGGTTATTATAAATTATTAGAATTAAATAATAGAATTAATGAAAAGCCATTACCTAAAGTAACAATAATAGACATGAAGTCTGAGATAAGAAAGGGTAATTTAATATTATCTGAGTCTTTAATGAACAATATATCAGATAGGCTATCTAAGAAAGAACAAGTAATGCTTTTATTAAACCGTAGAGGATACGCTAATTATGTAATGTGTCAGTCATGTGGATACATAAGTAAGTGTCCTAATTGTGATATTACTCTTACTTATCACAAATCTTCTGGTATGCTTAGATGTCATTATTGTGGATATGCTACCAAGATGGTTGAAATTTGCCCAGCTTGTAAAGAAACTGCTATAAAAGAAGTTGGTAGTGGTACCCAAAAGCTAGAAGAAAAAATAAGCATACTTTATCCGGATGCAAAGGTACTTAGAATGGATGCGGACACCACTAGTAAAAAAGGAATGCATGGTGTTATGATAAATGATTTTACTAATGAAAAATATGATATTTTAGTTGGTACACAAATGATATCAAAAGGGCTTAACTTTCCGAATGTTACTTTAGTAGGTGTTATAAATGCTGATACTTCACTTAACATACCCAATTTTAGAAGTAGTGAAAACACCTTTAGCTTATTAGATCAAGTAATAGGTAGAGCAGGAAGACATGATAAAGAAGGAGAGGCAATAATTCAAACCTTTAATCCAGAACACTATAGTATTACGTGTGCTGCAAATCATGATTATAAATTGTTTTATAACGAGGAAATGAAAATAAGAAAGCAGTTAAATTATCCACCATATTGTTTTATTACTCTTATTAAGATTAGTGCTGCAGACTTTT
>CAZBUA010000029.1:1411-3464 GCA_964494975.1 uncultured Muribaculaceae bacterium | reverse complement strand
CTAAAAAAGTGAGTGATTATTTAAGAAGTAAGTTAAATAATACTAAAATATTAGGGCCTTCTATCGCTAACGTTTTAAGAGTTAATAATAAGTATAATTTTCAAATAATATTAAAGTATAAGAAAGATGAAAGTTTATATAAAGAATTAAATAATGTATTAAAGATATATGAAGGTAATAGTAAGATAAAACTTGAATATGATTTTAATCCAATATACCTATAAGGAGTTAAAGATGAATAAAGAAGAGAGTATTATAAAGTTCTATATGGTTGCTAATAAACTAAAAGATAAATTAAGAACTGGTTGGTTAGAAATTGGTATTGATAGAAAAAGAACGGAGTCAGTGGCAGAGCATATCTATGGAACTTTAATTTTAGCCATTGCATTAGATAGTGAATATGAATTAGACTTAGATATGTTTAAAGTATTAAAAACCTTAATCCTACATGAAACAGAGGAAATGTTAATGCCAGATTTTACAATTAGATCTGGAGTTTCTGAAGAAGAAAAAATAAAGCTTGGAAAGATAAGTGTTAAACAAGCTACCGAAGGTTTAATAAAGCAAGAAGAGATAGAAAAGTTATTAAATGAGTTTAATGAAAGAAAGACAAAAGAGGCTGTTTTTTGTTATTTAGTAGATAAGATGGAATGTGATTTTCAAGCCAAATTATATGATTTGGAAGGAACGATGAGTATTGAACAAGCTAAAGAAGATTTAACTTATTATGGTGATAGGTCTGAAGAAATAGAAAAGGCCTCTGTTAGTGCCAGCGATTATTGGTTAGAAGGAGACAGAATAAAATATAAAGATAACAAGATGTTTGAAGACTTGCTTAATGCTATAAAAAACATAAGTAATTAGGAATTTCTTAAAGTGATTTAAAAACATATGTATAACAATTAAGTAAGGAAGTAGTTAGTAAACTGTTCCTTGCTTTCCACCAACAATATAGAAGGTGGGTGATTGTTATGAGGTTTAAATTTGAAATAAAGTTTAATACTAAACTAATAATTATATTATTATTTATAATAACACTACTGTACGTAGTAATATTTAAATAGATAAGAAAAGCAAGTACCAGTATGTCCGTGCTGATGTACTTGCTTTTCTATCACAAAAAATGATGGAGAGCATTTAGCTAAAAAATAGCTAACTACTTCCTTACCAATATTATATAACAAACGTTAATATAAATACAATACAAATGTAAAAGAATGTAAAAATTTTCAACAGTCAATAACAAACTTGATTATAATAGTTGTTTTATGCTATATATAAACATATAAGATAAGAGTAGTATGGAGTTATTAACAATAATAAAAGAGGTGTATTATGAAAAAGAAACTAATGTTAATAATATTATTTATGCTAACACTGATAATAGGACTAACGAGTATAAGTGCTGAAGATAAATATACAGAAAAGGTTTATACAAATTTTGATGAATCAGGTTATATTATTGAAACTAGAGATGATTATTTAGTTATCGCTGGTAGTCGTGGCAATGTAGATGATGCTTATATATCAAAGCGTGATAAAGATGGAAACATAATCTGGGAGGAGGATTATGGTGGTAGTGATTATGATAAATTTTATTCATTAATAGAAACAATGGATGGCGGCTTTGTAGTGGTTGGCTACACGGAATCAACTGATATAAATGGAATAACAAATCAAGGCGAAAAAGATGCCATAATAGTAAAATATGATAAGGATGGTAATTTATTATGGCAACATAATTATGGTGGTAGTAGTGATGATAGTTTTTTATCGGTAATAGAGACCTCAGATGGAAGCTTTGTGGCAACTGGTGAAATATCTTCAACAAATATAGATCAAATGACAATAAAGGGTAATTTAGACACCTTACTAGTAAAATATGATAAAGATGGTAATTTATTATGGCAACGTAATTATGGCGGTAGTAGTGATGATGATTTTAGAATGGATACGATAAACACAAAGGATAATGGCATAGTGTTGTTATTTTATGCTGCTTCAAACGATATAGAAGGATTAACAATAAAAGGAGTAATGGATGCAGTACTAG